>JAYSVE010000361.1:0-4260 GCA_043718725.1 Methylibium sp. | reverse complement strand
CACCCTTGAGGACGCTGCCATGATCTCTCGCGAACCCACGATCGAACGCCTTGCGGTGGCCCGCGCACTGCTGCTCGAGCCCTTCGGCCTGACCGACGCGACGCTGTCGCGCGCCTTGGCGGCCATCGCCACACACCGCATCGACGACGCCGACCTGTACTTTCAATACACCCGCAGCGAGGGCTGGAGCCTGGAAGAAGGCATCGTCAAGAGCGGCAGCTTCGGCATCGACCAGGGCGTCGGCGTGCGCGCCGTGGCGGGCGAGAAAACCGCGTTCGCCTACTCCGACGACATCTCCGAAGCCGCGCTGATGGACGCCGCGCGGACCGTGCGCACCATCGCTGCGGCGGGCCAGAGCCGCAAGGTCAAGATCGACACGAAAACCAAGCTGGCCGCAAGCCGGGTCTTGTACGCCCCGATGGACCCGATTGCCACACTCGACAGCACGCAGAAAGTGGCGCTGCTCGAAAAGGTCGAGAAGCTCGCGCGCGCCAAAGACCCGCGCATCAAACAGGTGATGGCCGGGCTGGCCGGTGAGTACGACGTGGTGATGGTGGCGCGCGCTGATGGCACGCTGGCGGCCGACGTGCGCCCGCTGGTGCGCCTGTCGGTCACCGTGATCGCCGAGCAGACCGTCGATGGCGAGGTGCGGCGCGAAGTCGGCAGCGGCGGCGGTGGCGGTCGATTCGGCTTTGCGTATTTTCATGACAGCGTGATCGAGAGCTATGTGCGCGACGCAGTCAACGCGGCGCTGACCAACCTCGAGTCGCGTCCCGCCAAGGCCGGCCAGATGAGCGTGGTGCTCGGCCCCGGCTGGCCCGGCGTGTTGTTGCACGAGGCCATCGGCCACGGCCTGGAGGGTGACTTCAACCGCAAGGGCAGCAGCGCGTTTGCCGGCCGCATCGGCCAGCGCGTGGCCGCAAAAGGCGTGACCGTGCTCGACGACGGCACCCTGCCCGACCGGCGCGGCTCGCTCAACGTCGACGACGAGGGCAATGCGTCGCAACGCAACGTGCTGATCGAGGACGGCATCCTGAAGGGCTACCTGCAAGACGCGATGAACGCGCGCCTGATGGGCGTCAAGTCCACCGGCAACGGCCGGCGCGAAAGTTATGCCGCGGTGCCGATGCCGCGCATGACCAACACCTACATGCTGTCCGGCGACAGGACGAAGGAAGAGATCATTGCCGGCCTGAAGCGCGGCCTGTACGCCACCAACTTCGGCGGTGGGCAGGTGGACATCACCAGCGGCAAGTTCGTGTTCTCGGCCAGCGAGGCGTTCTGGGTCGAGAACGGCAAGATCCAGTACCCGGTCAAGGGCGCCACGATCATCGGCAACGGGCCCGACGCACTGACCCGAGTCAGCATGATCGGCAACGACATGCGGCTCGACACCGGCGTGGGCGTGTGCGGTAAGGAAGGCCAGAGCGTGCCGGTGGGCGTGGGCCAGCCCACGTTGCGCATCGACCGGCTGACGGTGGGCGGCACGGCGTGAATATTCCGGCGGCGCCCGGTCTTGTCATCCGCACCACCCGCCCACACGTGATGGAGCTGGTTTTTCAGCAGGAGGTGCAGCGATGTGGAAACGTGTGTCGATGATCTGGCTCGTGGTCAAGGGCGACGCCCGGCGGCTGTGGTACGCGCTGCGGCACCCGCAGGCGCCGGGCTGGCTGAAGGCGGGCACGGCGCTGGTGTTGCTGTACCTGGTGTCGCCGATTGACCTGATCCCCGATGTGGTGCCGATCTTCGGCGTGCTCGACGACCTGGTGATCGTGCCGATGGCGATTCGCTGGCTGCTCAACCGCCTGCCGGCCCACATCCGGGAACATGCCGAACAGCGTGCCGCCGGCAAGGCGGCGGGCGCCAAGACGGTCGAAGAGGTGGGTTGAGCGCGGCCGTCGACTCGCTGTCGATGTGCGGGACAATCAAAAGCGGTGCCCCCGCCTGTTGACCCCAGAAAGACAGCATGACCCCAGCAAAGCCCGCGGCCAAGGCCGCAAGACCGGCCGCCAAGAAGCGGATCAAGCCCAGCCAGTTGCGCTCGCGCGCCTGGTTCGACAACCCGGCCAACGCCGACATGACGGCGCTCTACCTTGAGCGCACGATGAACTTCGGCCTGAGCCTGGCCGAGCTGCAGTCGGGCCGCCCGATGATCGGCATCGCGCAGAGCGGCTCCGACCTGGCGCCGTGCAACCGCCACCACCTGGTGCTGGCCGAACGCATGCGTGAAGGCATTCGCGACGCTGGCGGCGTGGCGTTCGAGTTCCCGCTGCACCCGATCCAGGAAACCTGCAAGCGCCCGACCGCCAGCCTGGACCGCAACCTGCAATACCTGTCGCTGGTGGAGGTGCTGTACGGCTACCCGCTGGACGGCGTGATCCTGACCACCGGCTGCGACAAGACCACGCCGGCGCAGATCATGGCCGCGGCCACGGTGGACATTCCGGCCATCGCGATCAACTCCGGCCCGATGTTGAACGGCTGGCACGAGGGCGAGCGCACCGGCTCCGGCACCATCGTCTGGAAGGCGCGCGAGATGATGGCCAAGGGCGACATCGACTACCCGCAATTCCTGAAGCTGGTGGCCTCCAGCGCACCGTCCACGGGCCACTGCAACACCATGGGCACGGCCTCGACGATGAACGCCCTGGCCGAGGCGATGGGCATGTGCCTGCCCGGCTCGGCGGCCATCCCCGCGCCCTATCGCGACCGGCAAGAGGCGGCCTACCTCACCGGCAAACGCATCGTCGAGATGGTGTGGGAAGACCTGAAGCCGTCCGACATCCTGACCCGCGAAGCGTTCGAGAACACCATCATCGTCAACTCGGCCATCGGCGGCTCGACCAATGCGCCGATCCACGTCAACGCCATCGCCCGCCACATCGGCGTGAAGCTGGACAACGACGACTGGGAAAAGCTCGGCTACAACATGCCGCTGCTGGTCAACCTGCAGCCCGCCGGCGAGTACCTGGCCGAGGAGTTCTACCGCGCCGGGGGCGTGCCTGCCGTCGTGGCCGAACTGGTCAAGAAGGGCAAGATCAAGGCGTCACCCACCGTCAACGGCAAGACGCTGGCCGAGAACTGCGAGGGCAGGTTCTCCGCCGACCGCCGCGTCATCCGCGCGTTCGACAAACCGATGCAGAAGAAGGCCGGCTTCCTCAACCTGAAGGGCAACCTGTTTGATTCGGCGATCATGAAGACCAGCGTGATCACGCCGGACTTTCGCGCGCGCTACCTCGAGAACCCGGCCGACCCGATGGCCTTCGAAGGCACGGCCGTGGTGTTCGACGGGCCGGAGGACTACCACCACCGCATCGACGACCCCAAGACCCGAATCGACGCCAACACGGTGCTCTTCATCCGCGGCGTCGGCCCGGTGGGCTACCCCGGCGCGGCCGAGGTCGTGAACATGCGCCCGCCGGCCTACCTGATCAGAAAAGGCGTCACCGCCCTGCCTTGCATCGGCGACGGGCGCCAGTCCGGCACCTCGGGCTCGCCATCGATCCTGAACGCGTCGCCGGAGGCGGCCACCGGCGGCGGGCTGGCGCTGCTGAAGACCGGCGACCGGGTGCGCATCGACCTGAAAAAGCGCAGCGCCAACATCCTGATCCCGGACGAAGAACTGGCGCGGCGCCGCGTCGCGCTGGCCGCCGCCGGTGGCTACCAATACCCGCCCAGCCAGACCCCGTGGCAAGAGATTCAGCGCGGCATCGTCGACGAGTTGTCCGAGGGCATGGTGCTTAAACCGGCGGTCAAGTACCAGAAGATCCACGCCACTTTCGGCATCCCGCGCGACAACCATTGAGCGACGCGACCCGCCAGGCCGCGCCAGCGTGCGCCGCGCCGAAGCGACGCTGTGGCGACTAGACCTTGGTCTGGCGCTCGATGGCCGCCTCGAGCTGGCGCTGCACACCGAGCACGGCTGCCAACACCCCCGCCGGGTCCATGGCCGCCTGCGGCGCCACCTTGGCGACCACTTCTTCCAGCGTGGCCGGGTCGCGCATCAAGCTGTTGGCCAGCGCCGAGATCAGGCAGATCGACGGGTTCTTCACCTGCTTCGGCAATTCGAAGCTGCTGCTGACGCTGACATGGAAGCGCACGCTGTCCACCGCCATCGGTGCCAGCCCCCAGCTTTCGCACAAGGCCGCCCCCATGGCCTGATGGTCGACACCGAACTCGCTGCGTTCGAGCCGAAGCAGGTGCTCGTCGTCGGTCGCCGTCTTCAGCAGGGCGCGATAGCGGCCCGGGGCATGGCGCAGC
>JAYSVE010000037.1:0-5576 GCA_043718725.1 Methylibium sp. | reverse complement strand
CGCGCAACGCGCCGTCGCTCAGGGCTTGACCCGCGCGACCCGGAGCACCGCGCTGGATCGCTTGAGCTGGCGGATGACCTCGGCCAGTTGCAGGCGGTCGCGCACGCTCAGCAGAATCCGCAGTTCGGTCGATTCGCTGGCGGGCTCGGCGCCCATGTCGATGTGCGTGATGTCGCCCTCGGCGGCGCTCACCGCCGCGGCGACCCGCGCCAATACGCCCTTGCCGTTGTGCAGCAGCAGGCTGATGCCGGTCTCGAACGCGCGGGTCGGTTGCTCGGCCCACTCGACGCTCATCCAGCGCTCGCTGTCACGCTCGAACAGGCGCTTGCCGACGCTGCATTCCGAGGTGTGCACGACCAGCCCTTCGCCACGGCCCAGGTAGCCGATGATCTCGTCCCCCGGGATCGGCCGACAACATGGCGCCATTTGCACCGACGCCCCTTCGCTGCCGTCGATCACGACCAGGCCTTGCGAGGGCACGTTGTCGTCGGCGCCATAGCGCCCCATCGTCAAGGTCAGCGCATCGGGCTTGGTGCCGCGTTCGGCCAGGATGCGGGCCAGCCGCCTGGCCACGATGGTGGCGATCTTGCGCCCCAGGCCGACGTCGATGAGCAACTCCGCGCGCGAGCGGTTGCCGCTCCAGCGTGCCAGTGCCTGCCAGACGGCGCTGTCGGGCGCGTCCGGTCCAGGCATTTGCAGGCCTTCGGCGCGCAAGGCCTGGGCAAGCATCTTTTCGCCCAGATCTTCGGACTCTTCCTGCTCCATGTTCTTGAGGTAGTGGCGGATCTTCGAGCGCGCCCGGCCGGTGCGCACGAAGTTGAGCCAGGCCGGGTTGGGCCTGGCGCCGGGCGCGGTGATGATCTCCACCACATCGCCGCTGCCCAACTGGGTGCGCAAGGCGACCGGTTCGCCGTTCACCTTGGCGGCCACGCAATGGTCGCCGACATCGGAGTGGATGGCATAGGCGAAGTCCACCGGCGTCGCACCACGCGGCAGCGCCAGAATCTTCGACTTGGGTGTGAACAGGTAGACGGCGTCGGGGAACAGGTCGATCTTGACATGCTCGAGAAATTCGGACGCGTCGCGGGTCTCGTCCTGGATGTCGATCAGCGACTGCAACCACATCGCGCCCAGGCGTTGCGCCTCCTGCGCATGGGCGGGGCCGCTGTCGAAGGCCTTGTACATCCAGTGCGCGGCGATACCTTTTTCAGCCACGGCGTTCATCGGTTCGGTGCGAATCTGGAACTCGACCGCCGTGCCCAGCGGGCTCACCAAGGTGGTGTGCAGCGACTGGTAGCCGTTGGCCTTGGGGATCGCGATGTAATCCTTGAAGCGCCCCGGAATCGGCTTGAACAACTGGTGCAGCACACCCAGGGCCATGTAGCACTCGGGCAGCGTGCCCACGACGATGCGAAAGCCGAAGATGTCGTTCACCTGCGCGAAGGTCAGGTGCTTCTCGCGCATCTTGCTGTAGATCGAGAACAGGGTCTTCTCGCGCCCGGACACCTGCACGGCCAATCTGGACTGGGCGAAGGCCTTGTCGACATCGCGCTGGATGCGTTCGACGATGTCGCGCCGGTAGCCGCGGGCCTTTTGCACCGCCTTGGACAGCGCCGCGTGGCGCCACGGCCGCAAGTGCTGGAACGACAGCTCCTGCAGCTCCCGGTAGGTCTGGTTCAGGCCCAGCCGGTGGGCGATCGGGGCGTAGATGTCCCGCGTGTCGCCGGCCACACGCATGCGTTTGGGCGGATCGACCGCGTCCATCGTGCGCATGTTGTGCAGCCGGTCGGCCAGCTTGATCAGGATCACCCGCACGTCGCGCGCCATCGCCAGCAGCATCTTGCGAAACGACTCGGCCTGCGACTCTTCGCGGGTCGAGAACTGCAGCTTGTCGAGCTTGGTGAGGCCGTCCACCAGCTCGGCGGTGGGTGCGCCGAAGCGTTCGATCAGGTCGATCTTGGTGACGCCGCAGTCTTCCATCGCATCGTGCATCAGCGCGGCCATGATGGCCTGCACGTCGAGCTTCCAGTCGGCGCACAGGCCGGCCACGGCGATGGGGTGGGTGATGTAGGGCTCGCCACTGGCGCGGAACTGGCCGAGGTGCGATTCGTCGGCAAAGCGGTAGGCGTCGCGCACGCGTTTGAGGTCGGCGGCGTCGAGGTAGTCGAGCTTGGCCGTCAAGGCCGCAAACGACGCCGCGGCGGGGTCGGTGACCACCGACGCCACGCGCGTGCGCGGTGTCCGCTTGCCGCTGTTCGGCAAGGGCTCCTGCAACACGGTGGAAGTGCGCGCGCTCATCAGGCAATGCCCGTGCTTCGCACTTTGGTTTTCGCCTTAAGTCGGCCCGGCGCGCTCATGACCCGAATCCAGCGCTTGTTCGGAACGGCTTGAACGCGCGTGTCAGGACGCCGGGCGGCCAGACGGGGGGCGCAAAATCATCGGGCCGCGCAGCAACGACTCAGATCGGCACTTTGCGCAGCATTTCGATGCCGATTTCTCCGGCAGCGATTTCGCGCAGCGCGGTGACGCCCGGCTTGTTCTTGGTCTCGATCTTGGGGGCATGCCCCTGGCTCAGCATGCGCGCGCGGTAGGTGGCTGCCAGCACCAGTTGGAAGCGGTTGGGGATCTTGACGAGGCAGTCTTCAACGGTGATGCGGGCCATGTGCAACGCTCCTGGGGCAGGTGAAATTGACGTCAGCGGAGATCCAGGGCGGCAAAGACAGTCGGTTTGCTTCGGAGCTGCGCAGCGTACTTGAGGCGCTGCGAGTGAACAATCGTCTTCAGGTCGAAGACTGCCGCCTCGAAAAGAGAATTGATTATAACGAAGTCGAAGTGCCGGGCCTGTGCCACCTCGATGCGCGCATTGGCCATGCGCTGCGCGATGATCTCGGCGCGGTCTTCGCCGCGGCGCTGCAGCCGCTGCTGCAACTCGTCCCAGCTCGGCGGGAGGATGAAGACCAGCACCGCGTTCGGGAACAGGCGCTTGATCTGCAGCGCGCCTTGCCAGTCGATCTCGAGCACCACGTCCTGCCCGCCCCGAATGCGCGCCTCGATGGCGGCGCACGAGGTACCGTACAGGTGGTCGTGGACCTCGGCCCACTCGAAGAAGTCGCCACGCTCAACCATCGCCCGAAACGCCGGTTCGCTGATGAAGTGGTATTCGCGGTCTTGTTGCTCCTGGCCGCGGGGCTCGCGTGTCGTGTGCGAGACCGACACCACCAGGTGCTGGTCCAGCTCCAGCAAGGCCTTGACCAGGCTGGACTTTCCGGCGCCGCTCGGCGCGGCCACAACAAACAGATTTCCGGGGTAGTCCATGGGGCTGTATCGCTGGTTTTCACCTGTGCTTCAGTCTATCAGCGGCGTCGCCGCGGCTTGTGTGTCGCATTGCGCGGGCCACGATCCCGTGGCTCAGAATCGGTGTTTTCTCGATTCCAGGGGACGTCATGCAAGCTGCTTTCTACGAACGCACCGGGCCCGCCCGCGAGGTGCTCCAGTTGGCCGAGCTGCCCGATCCGGCGCCCGGCCCGGGCGAGGTGCGCGTGCGCCTGCGCTGGTCGGGGGTCAACCCGTCGGACGTGAAGTCGCGACTCGGTCTGCGCAACCCGGTGCTGCCGTTTGCGCGCGTCGTGCCGCACAGCGACGGCATGGGCCTGATCGACGCCGTCGGCGCCGGGGTGGCGCGTGACCGTATCGGTGAACGGGTCTGGACCTGGAACGCCGCCTGGGGCCGTGCCTTCGGCACCGCGGCGCAATACGTGGTGTTGCCCGTTGCGCAGGCGGTGGGACTGGCCGACGGCGTTGCCGACGAGGCTGGCGCCTGCCTGGGCATCCCGGCGCTGACCGCGTTGCAGGCCATGCTGATCGGCGACGGTGTGCAGGGACGGCGGGTGCTCGTCGCTGGCGGCGCCGGTGCCGTCGGTCACTACGCCGTGCAGTTCGCCAGGCTGCTCGGGGCACGCCAGGTTCTGGCCACCGCCAGCACGCCGCAAAAGGCGGCGCTGGCGACGGCGGCCGGCGCCGACGCCGTCATCGACTACCGCAGCGACACCGCGGCCGAGCAGGTGCGCCAGGCGACGCAGGGGCAGGGCATCGACCGTGTCGTCGAGGTCGACATTGCCGCCAACGCGGCGCTGGACCTGGCCATCATGCGCGCCGGTGGCGACTGCGTCGTGTATGGCAGCGGTGCGCCGCAGTTTTCGCTGCCGTTCTTTCCGCTCATCGCCAACAACGTGGCGTTGCGATTTTTCATCGTCTACAACCTCGACGCGCGCGACCGCCAGCGCGCCCAGACCACGCTCACGCATTTGCTTGAACGCGGCGCACTGGTTCACAACATCGCCGAGCGACTGCCGCTGGCGCAGATCGCAGAGGCGCATGAAGCGGTCGAACAGGGCCGCGCGCCCGGCAACGTCGTGGTGTCCATCCCGTGACGACTTGAGCCGGCCGGACGCCGGCACCGGCGTACCCTGGCGGGCACCCAGCAACCGCGGGAGGGGCATTGATGAATCTGCGCGAACGCCTGTCGAGCGCCATCGACAACAGCATCGAGGCGATCGCTCGCGTTGTCGGGCCGGCAACGCCGTGGATGTTCCTGGCGCTGCGGCGCACGGCGATCACCACGCTGATGGCGGTGCTCGTGGCGGTTCTGTTCTTCGTCGTGCCGCAAAGCCGCGAGGTGTTGCACGGCCTCGGCGAGCCGCCGTTGAAGGCCTTGCAGGATTTCACCGAAAAATCCGCGGCGGGCATCAACCTCTGGGCCTATGGCTTCTACGTCCTCACCGCGGTGGCGCTCGGTCTGGCCACCTGGTATGCGGCGCGGCTGCTGACCACCGTTGAGGCGCAGACGGCCACGCCGGCGGCGCTGCAGAGCGGTGCCGGCGCGGCGCGCCTGAAGACGGCCACCACCTGGCTGCCGCGCGGCTTGGGCATCTTCGTGCTCGGTGCGGCGATCGGCGCGCTGCTCTACGCGAGTTACACGCCGCGCCTGGCGCAGTTTCCGGCGCTCGCCCTGGTGGCGCTGACACTGGGCGGGCCATTGCTCGCGGTCGGCGGCGCCCGGGCGCGGGCCGGCCGGGTGCAATGGCTCGGTGTCATCTTGATGCTGGCCGGCGCCGCGCTGCTCATGCTGCTCACCCACAAGTGGCGCATCGGCTTGGCCAGCGTGGCCTGCTCGGCACTGCCGGCCGCGCTGCTCTGGCTCCTGGTCACGCGCCGCAAGTGGCTCGATCGCATGGGCTGGGGTGGCGGCGAAGCGTCCGATCAACCGCGCGGTTTTGGGGCCGTGATCGTCACCTTGTTCCTGGTCGTTGGCGGCAGCGTTGCGCTGCAGATGTTGCTCGCATTGCTGCCGACGGCGCCGGTGCGCAGGATCGGGTCGGCGGCGGCGGTGTTGCTGTTTCTCGCCGCCAGCGTGCTGTTCCTGGCGGGCGTGCACATTCTCTTGCGGCGCGCCGCGCGCAACGTGCCGGGGCTGACCACGGCGGCGATCCTCGGCCTGGCGGCCGGGGTCGCGCTGATCGGCGCCGAATCGCTGGGCGCGGAGCGGCTCGACCCGCCCGCGGCGGTGGCGCCCGGCG
>JAYSVE010000360.1:0-1842 GCA_043718725.1 Methylibium sp. | reverse complement strand
GATGCCTGACAGGCGCAGCTGCTTGAGCTGCGGGGCCAGTTCGGGGATGGGGTTGATGGGGTTGGTGTTCAAGGTAAGCGTCCAGCGACACCACCTTGACAAATGGTGCGTCGCGTATGCGGATAGCGAGATCAGTCGAGCGGCTGCCAAAGATGCGGCAGCAGTTCCTCGATCCGGCTGTTCATGTGCATCGGCAATCGCGTCAGCACGTCCTTGAGGTAAGCCCACGGATCGTGCCCATTGAGCTTGGCCGATTGCACCAGGCTCATCACCACGGCTGCACGCTGCCCTGCCAGTTCACTGCCGGCGAACAACCAGGCTTTTCTGCCCATCGCCCACGGCCGCATCAGGTTCTCGATGTGGTTGTTGTCCACCGGCACCCGGCCATCATTCAGATGCGCCGTGAGTGGGCCCCAAGCATTCAGGCTGTAGTCGATGGCGCGCGCAATCGCGCTGCCCTCGGGCACGCGGCCTCGCTCCAGCCGCAGCCACACGTGCAACTCCTCCCACAGCGGCTTTGATCGCGCTCGGCGCATTGCCAGCCGCTCATCGGCCGTCAACTCCTTGGCCTCACGTTCGACGCGGTAGATCAGCGCGATGCGCTGCACCGCCTGCAGCGCCACAGGGCTCTGGTTGACCTTGATCAACTCATCGAACTTGCGCCGCGCGTGCGCCAGGCAGCCTGCGCCGGTTCGGTCGTCTTGCCTGAGCACGCTCTCATAGCCCTTGAATTCGTCACGCACCAGCGTGCCCGCCCAGCCGCGCAGGAACGCCGTCGGGTATTTCGCACCCCGGCCCACGCAGAAGTCGTACGCCACGCCGGGCCGCGCGTCGAAGCCGCCTCTGGCGTAAGCCCAGACGTAAGCCTTCTTCGTCTTGCCCGCCCCGGGGTCCAGCATGTCCACCGGTGTCTCGTCGGCGTGCAGCACCTGCGCACCCAGCACGAACTCGCGGTGCACGTCGAACAGCGGTTGCAACGCGGCACCGCCGCGCCCCGACCACGCCGCCAGGGTAGACCTCGGCGTGTGCACGTTCGAGCGTGCGTTGATGGCCTCTTGCCGGTAGTAAGGCAGGTGGTCGACGAAGCGGCTGACCAGCGTGTGCGCCACCAGGCCGGCAGCCGGCATGCCGCTGTCGATGATCTGCGGCTCGACCGGCTCCTGCACCAACAGCTGGCAGCACCGGCAGGCCCACTTGCCGCGAATGTGGCGGTGCACGAAGAACTGCGCCGGCACGATGTCCAGCCGCTCGCTCACGTCCTCGCCCACGCGCTGCATCGGCTGGCCGCAACCCTCCGTCGGGCAGGTGGTGTTCTCGGGCTCGTGGTGGTGGACGATGCGTTCCAGGTGCTCGGGCAGTGCTTGCCGTTTGGGCTGACGGCGCGGCTCGACTGGCGCCGGTGTCGATGGGGCTGCCTGCGCTTGCAGCGCTTCGAGCTGCGCTTGCAGGCTCGCTTCGTCGGCTGCCAGGGTCTCTTCGAACAACTGGTGCTGCTCGGCGTTCATCGCTTCGCTGCGCGCGGCGAACTTCCACGCCTTCAGCCGCGCCAGCTCGAACGTGATGCGTTCGATCTTGGCGTCCTTGAACTTGATGGCCCGGTCGCGCTCGGCGAGCTGCTGGCTTTGCGCCGCGATTCGTTGGCTCTGCGCATTGATCTGCGCAAGCATCTGCGCGGCCACTTCGGCCAGCGCCGCGGGGCTCAGACCGTGCAGGTCTTGGGCCTTGAACTGCGGGGCTGTGAATGCGTGCGCTTGGAGCATGTACGCATTGTGCAGAGCGAGCATTGGCGCGGCTATCCGGGCAGATTCGGATTGCCTGCGCCGTGCCGATCAAGGCGTAATT
>JAYSVE010000359.1:0-1843 GCA_043718725.1 Methylibium sp. | reverse complement strand
CGACCGTGCGCTGGAACTGGCGGTGCAGGCCTTGCGGCCGGGCGGCCTGCTGATCTCCAAGACGGCCTGCGTCTCCGAGATGAACCCATTGATTCCCTACCTTGCACTGCCCTTGATGCGGGCCGTCGGCAAGGCGCCCCATGTGCTGTGCTTCGATGCCGCCGTGCTGCAGTCAGCCATCGCCCGCCAGGGCATGGACATCGTGTCGGTCGAGCGACACGGCACCCGGGGCAAGGACATCCGGGTCTTCATCGTGGCCCGCAAGCCGGCCTGAGTTCCCCACCTCACAACAGACCCTGGTTCAGACCAGGGTCGGGCTTCGTTCGCCCTGCCGATTTCGCAAGCCTGCCCTTCTTCCGATCGTTTGACACATAAGCCTCACATGCCGAACTTCCCAGCCTTGCCGAGCCTTGCTCAAGTACCCGCCTTCGCCCTGATCGTCCAGGCTGCATCAGCCTTGAGTGCCTTTGGCGGAGCCAGGGCTCGTTCGGATTGGATCGATGCCATGGAAGGCGACTGTCCTTCCGAACACGATCGACACGGCAACACCGCCGTGACCTCGGTCACGGCGATGCAGGCAGTACTCGCCGCCACCTTCCTCGCGCTGTGCCCGCCCGTGCAGGCGCAGTCGGTTTCGCCAGAACCGACTTATGGGTTCAGCGGCCGCATCGGCCTGGGCGTGGCGACCGTGCCCACTTACGAGGGCAGCCCGAACCGCCGCACGCTGGCGGGCCCGGAACTGACGCTCAGCTATCGCAGCCGCGATTGGGGAACCGTCGAGCTGAGTCAGCGTGGGCTGATTTGGAACGCCGTCGAAGCGGGCCGATTCAGATTCGCCCTGGTCGCCCAGTTCGACCCCGGCCGCAAGGACAAGGACACATCGACACTGAACCCGACCCCTGGCGACAAGCGCCTGGCCGGCATGGGCAACGTGCAGACCAGCACCGAAGCCGGCGTGGGGGTGGGCTACGGACCGGTGATGGTGGTGGCGCGCCAGTCGTTGAGCGAGCGCGGCCCCAAGGGCGCGCAGGTGGACGTGACCGTCGAGATTCCGTGGTCGTTGTCCGACCGCCTCGGCCTTCGCTTTGCTCTCGGCGCGACGTGGGCCAATCGAGACTACCTGCAGACCTACTTCGGCGTGACGGCAGCCCAGGCGCAGGCCACATCGTTCTCCGTGTACACGCCGAAGTCGGGGTGGCGCAAGGTCGATGCAAGTGTCGGTGCCGAGTACGCCATTGCACCCGGCTGGAAGTTGCAGGCCAACGTCGGCTTCACCCGGCTCGGTGACGATGCCGCGGCGAGCCCGCTCGTCGGCCGGCGCAATGGCGCATCGGCGGCGCTGGCGGTGGCCTATGAGTTCTGAACCATCTTCCCAGGCAGCGCCCCACAGCACGCTCGACCGCCGCAGGCGGCAGCTGCTGGCCCGCATTGCGTCCGGCGCGGGGTTGGCTTCGGCGCTGTCGGCGTGTGGCGGCGGCGGGCCGGACGACGACGCGACGCTGCGCGCCGTCAACGCCACGATGGATGTCGCCAGCATCGACGTGCAGTTCAACGCTTGGCTGTTCGCAGGCGCTGTCGCCTACGGCGGTGCAGCCAGCAGCTACGCGCGTCGCAACCTGTGGGCCGTGGGCCGACGCGGACCGTTCGAAGTTCGGCGTGCGGGAGGTTCGGCGGTCCTGTTGCGCGACACGAAGACGCTACCCGATGGCGACACAGCGAGCGTTGTGGTCATGGGCAATCTGGCCGCCGGGCTCAGGCTGCGCGTCATCGACGAGGACACGGCCCGTCCCGGCGGAGCGACGGCGCGGCTGCGCCTGCTGCACGCCTGGCCGTTGGTCGGCGC
>JAYSVE010000358.1:0-4270 GCA_043718725.1 Methylibium sp. | reverse complement strand
GCCGCGGTGTTCGATGTAGGTGAAGATGTCGGCCAGGATCTGGCAGGGGTGGTACTCGTTGGTCAGGCCGTTGATCACCGGCACGCGCGAGCTGGCGGCAAACGCCTCGATCTTGGTCTGCGCAAAGGTGCGGATCATCACGATGTCCACCATGCGGCTGATCACCTTGGCGGTGTCTTCCACCGGCTCGGCACGCCCCAGATGGCTGTCGCCGGTGGTCAGGTGAACGACCGATCCGCCCATCTGGTACATGCCGGCCTCGAAGCTCACACGGGTGCGCGTGGACGCCTTCTCGAAGATCATCGCCAGCGTGCGGTCGAACAGCGGCGTGTATTTCTCGTAGTTCTTGAAGCGCTTCTTGATGATGCCGGCGCGTTCGAACAGGTAGGCGTATTCCTCGGCGCGCAAGTCCTTGAACTGCAGAAAATGTTTGATGAGGCCCATGCCGGGTTTCATCTGGGTTCGGCCAGGAACTGCTTGATCAGCGGGACCAGGATCGCGACGATCTGGCGCGCCTCGTCCAGGCTCAGAATCAGCGGCGGCACCAGGCGGATCACGCGGTCCGCTGTGACGCTGAGCAGCAGCCCGGCCTGCGCGGCGCGCCCGAGGATGTCGCCGCAAGGGCGGTCGAGTTCGATGCCCAGCATCAGGCCCAGACCGCGCACTTCCACGAAGCCGGCAACGCCGGCGAGTTCGCGTTCGATGCCGGCCTTCAATGCGCCGCCCACCGTGGCGGCATTGGCCAGCAGGCCTTCTTCTTCGATGATGCGCAAGGTCTCGACCCCGGCGCGCATGGCCAGCGGGTTGCCGCCGAAGGTCGTGCCATGGTTGCCTGGGCCGAACACGCCGGCCGCCCTGGGGCCGCACACCACCGCGCCGACCGGCACGCCGGAGCCCAGCCCCTTGGCCAGCGGCATGACGTCGGGGCGGATGCCGGCCCACTGGTGGGCAAACCATTTGCCGGTGCGGCCGATGCCGCACTGCACCTCGTCGAGCATCAGCAGCCAGCCGCGCTCGTCGCAAATGCGGCGAACGGCCTGAAGGTAGCCGACCGTGGCCGGGTTGATGCCGCCTTCACCCTGGATCACTTCAAGGAAGATCGCAACGACATTGGGATGTTTGCGGGCCACGTCCTCGATGCAGGCCAGGTCGTTGAGCGGCACGCGCACGAAGCCTTCGACCAGCGGACCGAAACCGGCCTGCACCTTGGCATTGCCCGTGGCGGACAGCGTGGCAATCGAGCGGCCGTGAAAGGCCTTTTCATAGACGACGATTTCGGGTCTGTCGATGCCCTTGTCGTGGCCGAACTTGCGGGCGATCTTCAGCGCCGCTTCGTTGGCCTCCAGGCCGGTGCTGCAGAAGAACACGTTGTCCAGGCCGGAGAGATCGCAGAGCTTGGCGGCGAGCTGCTCCTGCAGCGGGACCAGGTAGTAGTTGGAGCTGTGGATCAGTCGACCGATCTGCTCCTGCAAGGCCGGCACCAGTTTGGGATGGGCATGCCCGAGGGTGTTGACGGCAATCCCGCCCAGGCCGTCGAGGTACTTCTTGCCCTCGGTGTCCCAGACCCAGCAGCCTCGGCCATGCGACAAGGCGAAGGGCAGTCGCCCATAGGTCTGCATCACATGCGGTTCGCGAGACAGGTTGAGCTTGTCGGGGGCATTCATGAGGCACTCCTGCTGAGGAAAGGCGGCATCGGGTGCTGAATTTTCACGCCTTGCGCCAATGGAATTCTACGAGGCGCACCGGAACTGCCGATGAAGAAGGAATGAATGCGTACCAACTTGGCATGGGCGGTGCTGCGCTGCAGCAAAACAAAGACACAATCCGCACGTCAGTCAACCGTTTTTTGTGGACCGACAAGCCACCCTGGCCGACGTCGGCTCTTCGATTGCACGCCATGACCGCGCCCAAACATCGCGAACTTCTGATCAAGGGCGTCACCCTGGACGGCGCCACGTTCCGCCCCAGCGACTGGTCCGAGCGGCTGGCCGGCGCAATGTCGTGTTTCCGCCCCGAGGGGCTGCGCAGCGGCATCGGTGCCTTCATCGGTTATTCGCCGTACTGCGTGCCGCGCACCATCGATGGTGTGAGTTGCGTCATCGTCAGCGAAGCCTTGCGCGGCATCGAGCCGATGGCCTGGGACTTCGTGACCCACTTTGCCCGCGACAACCGGCTTCAGGTCGCAGACCTGCCTTCATCGGAAAGCCCGGCCAAGCTGAGTTGATCGACATTTGCGGGCAACAAAAAGGGCTCGCACTGCGAGCCCTTTTTTCTTCGAACCCAATGCCGGGTCAGGCGGCGAGCGCCTTGACCTTGGCCGACAGGCGGCTCTTGTGGCGCGCTGCCTTGTTCTTGTGAAACAGTCCCTTGTCGGCGACCGAGTCGATCACGGTCTGAGCCGACTTGTACAGGTCGGCAGCCTTGGCCTTGTCGCCGGCCACAACCGCTTTCTGGACGTTCTTGATGACGGTGCGGAACTTCGAACGCAGCGCGGTGTTTGCGGCGTTGAGTTTCACGTCCTGCCGAACGCGCTTCAAGCCGGAGGCGATGCGAACGGTCTTTTTCTTGGCTTTAGAGGTGGTGGCCATGCTTGAGCTGGTGTTGGGATGGAACGAAGCCCGCGAGTATATCAGCACGCTGCGGGTCAGCCACGACATCCTCGGCGGGTCGCAGGGGCGCTCCCTATAATCGCCGCCAATCCCGTCCGCCCACTTGCTGGCGTCTCTCGCGCGAGCCGACACTGGCTGTTCATGAACCTGCTGCGCGCTGCATCCACCGTTTCTTTGTTCACGCTGGCCTCGCGCATCACCGGCCTGGCGCGCGAAGTCATGGTCGCGACGATGTTCGGTGCCGGCGCGTTGACCGACGCCTATCACGTCGCGTTCCGCATCCCCAATTTGTTGCGTCGGCTGTTCGGCGAGGGCGCGTTCTCGCAGGCCTTTGTGCCCATCCTGGCCGCGACGCGCACGCGTGACGGCGACGTCGCCACCCGGGCCATGATCGATTCTGTGGCCACGGTGTTGTTCTGGGTACTGGTCGTGACTTGCGCCGTGGGCGTGGCGGCGGCGCCATTCATCGTCTGGCTGATGGCCTCGGGGCTGGCGCAGTTCGACGCCGCGGTGCTGATGACGCGCTGGATGTTCCCCTACATCGGTCTGATCTCGCTGGTGTCGCTGTCGGCCGGCATTCTGAACGCCTGGAAGCATTTCGCCGTGCCCGCCGCCACCCCGGTGTTGCTGAACCTGGCGGTGATCGCCGCCGGCGCGTGGCTGGCGCCGCAATTCGAGCGCTGGGGCTTCGAGCCGATCTACGCGCTGGCTGGTGGTGTCCTGCTGGGTGGCGTGCTGCAACTCGCGGTACAGGTGCCGGCGTTGCGCCGTGTGGGCGGGCTTCCGCGGATACGTCTGAGCCCGGCCGCGGTTCGGGCCGCATGGTCGCACCCCGGCGTGTCGCACGTCATGTCGCAGATGGCGCCCGCCTTGCTGGGTGTCTCGGTGGCCCACATTTCAACGCTCATCAATACCCAAATCGCCTCACACGTGGCGGTGGGCGCGGTGTCCTGGCTGGTGTCCGCGGACCGGCTGATGGAGTTTCCGACCGGCCTGCTGGGGGTGGCGCTGGGCGTGATCCTGCTGCCGCAACTGTCGGCCGCCCAGGCCAACCAGGATGCGCGCAACTATTCCGGCTTGCTCGACTGGGGATTGCGATTGGTGATGTTGCTGGCCCTGCCGTGCGCGGTGGCGCTGGTTGTGTTCCCGAAGGCCTTGGTGGCGGTGTTGTTCCACCACGGTGCCTTTGACGACCTGGCGGTGCGCATGACGTCGCTGGCGCTGATGGGCTATGGCGTCGGGCTGATGGGCTTGGTGGGGGTGAAGATTCTTGCGCCGGGGTTCTACGCGCGGCAGGACATTCGCACACCGGTGAAGATTGCCGTGGTCGTGCTGGTGCTCACGCAACTGATGAACCTGCTGTTCGTTCCATTCCTTGGGCACGCCGGTCTCGCGCTGTCGATTGGCCTGGGCGCCCTGGTCAACGCCACCTGGCTGTTCGTGGGCCTGCGTCGCAACGGCGCCTACACACCGCTGCCGGGATGGGGTGCTTTCATGTTGCGGGTGTTGCTGGCTTCGGCCCTGTTGGGGATGCTGCTGGCCTGGGGCGCCCATTCGGTCGACTGGATAGGTTTGCGCGGCCAGACCTGGACACGCATCGGCTGGCTGAGCGCCTATCTCGGCGGGGCGGCGCTGTTGTACTTCGGCACGCTCGCGGCCAC
>JAYSVE010000357.1:0-4271 GCA_043718725.1 Methylibium sp. | reverse complement strand
CGGCCGCCAGTCTCTGCTCACACCGCCACCAAATTCCACTGCGTGCTCGCCGAGCAGGTCGCCGACAACTTCTTGCCGCGCAGGACGATCCTGGTGCGCGAACTTCGGCGCCAGCGCGGCTTCGATGCGAGCCCAAGGAAGCCGAGTAGCCAGCACCGCAAGCGGGTGCTGCATGTCGATCATGGCATCCAAGCGGGAGCGGAAAAAGTCCGGTGTGCTCATCCCCAAATCCGCCAGAAATCAAACCCAATTCGAATTGAATTCAGGAGAAACCGACATCGGTGTTCACCCCGCAAAGCTCGCGTTCATGCGGGTTGCGGTGGTTTTGCAGGGCCGACTACATCGCCTTGGTGATGGGGGTGGCGCTGCTGATCGGTGCGCTGTCGTACCAGGCCGGCAGCCAGGCGGTGGACACCGTGGCCGACCACCTGCTGCTCGAAACCGTCGCCCGCATCGGCCAGGCCGTCGATCGCCATATCGTCGGTTCCGCCGCG
Organism: Methylibium sp.; assembly: GCA_043718725.1. GTDB lineage: Bacteria > Pseudomonadota > Gammaproteobacteria > Burkholderiales > Burkholderiaceae_C > LGRD01. Next base: position 3,777 of record JAYSVE010000357.1, on the reverse strand, counting down.
GTGTTGGAGGCGGCGTTCCCGCAGGGCGTGCCAGCGCCTCCCGGCATCGAGGCCGAGATGGCGGCGCTGCGCTCGCGCTTCTGGATTGCCACGTCGCTGCACCTGGACCCGAACAACTACGTCTACTATGGCAATCGATCGGGCCAGTTCTTCGGCCTGTGGCGCCACTCGCCACAAGACGGCGAGTTGCGCCTGAAGCTCAAGGCCGACGAAGCCCGCGAACTGTCGCGCTTCAAGGGCATCGACGGCGCGCTTACAGCGCCGGTGCGCGAGGCGCGCCTGTTCGACCCCCGCGAGCGGCCTTGGTACAAGGCCGGCGCGGGCAGCACGTCGCACACCTGGACGTCGATCTACATCGACTTCCGCACCTCCGAGCTGGTGGCCACACGGGCCCGCCGCGTGATCGATGCGGCCGGCCAGTTGCAAGGGGTGCTCGCGACCGACCTTTCGCTGCGCAAGCTCAATGACTTCGTGCGCGGCCTCAAGACCAGTGAACATGCCATTGCCTTCATCATCGACACTGATGGGGCGCTGATCGCGTCGTCGCGAACCCCCAACATCCGGTCGGTGCCCGAGGGCGGCTCCGCACGGGTGAGCGCAGAGCACAGCGGCGATCTGGCGCAAGTGGCCGCCTATACCCAGTTGCGCCACTGGCTCAATGCCGGCAACCGGCTCGATGCGGCGGTCACGCAAACCTTCAAAGGCCCGCAGGGTGAGGTCATGCAACTGGCCTTTGACCGCTTGCGCGACGACGCCGGCCTGGACTGGATCACGGTGGTGGCCATGCCGCGCAGCGACTTCATGCAAGGCGTCACCGGCAACGTGGTGCGCACCGCACTGATCGCCGCCGCCGCTGCCGCGGTCGCGTTGGCGCTGGGTCTGGGCATCCTGGGCTGGATCACCCGCGACCTGCGCCGCCTGGCCGTGACCGCGCGCGAATTCGGCGACGGCCGGCTCGACGCGCCGCTGGCCGTGCACCGCTCCGACGAGATCGGCGATCTGGCCGACAGCTTCCGCCAGATGCAGCAGCAGTTGTCCACCGACACGCTGACCGGTCTGGTCAACCGCGACGCCCTGCTGCGCAACATCACCGCGCGCATCCAGCAACACCGGCGCGCCGGCGACGACCGGCATTTCGCGCTGCTCTTCATCGACCTGGACGACTTCAAGCTGATCAACGACCGGCTCGGCCATGCCGCCGGTGATCGTGCGCTGATCGAACTCGGCGCCCGCCTGCGCAGCGCGTCGCGCGGTGCCGACCTGGTGGCGCGCTACGCTGGCGACGAGTTCGTGATGCTGGTTGACAACATCGACGGGGCCGCCGCCGCCGAGCAGATCCGCGCCAAGATCGAGGGCCTGCTGCGCGAAGCACCCGGTGACGCAACGCCCAGCGGCGAACCCGACACCGCGATCGTCGGCACGGTCGGCGTGGCGGCCTATCCCTACGACGGCGACAGCGCCGAAGCCCTGGTCCAACATGCCGACCAGGACAGGTACACGCGCAAACGCATCGTCAAGGCCGGGCGCGGCCGGCACTGACAGGCGCCCGACGCCGCCGAACCGCGGCAAGCGCGGCCCCAACACGTTGCCGTCGCATCCCCGGCGCGCGGGCGCGCTTGCGGTTTCGGATCAGCGCAGGAGCAACGGCCTGAGGTAGCGCCCCGTAAAGCTCGCCGGATGGGCCGCCACCTCTTCCGGCGTGCCGCAAGCCACCACCGTCCCGCCGCCCGACCCGCCTTCGGGCCCCATGTCGATGATCCAGTCGGCGGTCTTGATCACGTCCAGGTTGTGCTCGATCACGACGATGGTGTTGCCGCCATCGCGCAACTGGTGCAGCACCTTGAGCAGCAGGGCGATGTCGGCGAAGTGCAGTCCGGTGGTCGGCTCGTCCAGGATGTACAGCGTACGCCCGGTGTCGCGCTTGCTGAGTTCGAGCGCCAGCTTGACGCGTTGCGCCTCGCCGCCCGACAAGGTGGTGGCGCTTTGCCCCAGGCGGATGTAGCCCAGACCCACGTCAAGCAGGGTCTGCAATTTGCGCGCGATGTTGGGCACGGCATTGAAGTAGCCGTGCGCAACTTCGACGGTGAGATTGAGCACGTCGGTGATGTTCTTGCCCTTGTAGAGCACCTCCAGCGTTTCGCGGTTGTAGCGCTTGCCGTGGCACAGGTCGCAGGGCACGTAGATGTCGGGCAGGAAGTGCATCTCGACCTTGAGCACACCGTCGCCCTGGCAGGCCTCGCAGCGTCCCCCCGCCACGTTGAAGCTGAAGCGCCCGGGTCCGTAGCCGCGCTCCTTGGCCATGTTCATCTCGGCGAACATTTCCCGGATCGGCGTGAACAGGCCGGTGTAGGTGGCCGGGTTGCTGCGCGGCGTGCGGCCGATCGGGCTCTGGTCGACGTTGATGACCTTGTCGAACTCGTCCAGCCCTTCGATGGCATCGAAGGGCTCGGCCTCGGCGTGGCTGTTGTAGAGCTTGCGGGCGACCGCGGCGTACAACGTGTCGTTGACCAGCGTGCTCTTGCCCGAGCCGGACACGCCGGTGATGCAGGTGAACAGGCCGATCGGGATCTGCGCGCTGACCCCCTTCAGGTTGTTGCCGCGTGCGTTGACGATGCGCAACATCTTCGGCTCGGCGCCCTGCGCCAGGGTGCGGCGCCGCCGGGGCACTTCGATCCGCAACACGCCCGACAGGTAGCGCCCGGTGAGCGACTCGGGGTGGGCCGCCACCTCGTCCGGCGTGCCCTGGGCGATGACGCGCCCGCCGTGCGCGCCGGCGCCCGGCCCCATGTCGATCACGTGGTCGGCATGGCGGATGGCGTCTTCGTCGTGCTCGACCACCAGCACGCTGTTGCCGATGTCGCGCAGGTGGCGCAAGGTGCCAAGCAGGCGCTCGTTGTCGCGCTGGTGCAGGCCGATGCTGGGCTCGTCCAGCACGTACATCACGCCGGTCAGCCCGGAACCGATCTGCGACGCGAGGCGGATGCGCTGCGACTCGCCGCCCGACAGTGTGTCGGCGCTGCGGTCCAGGCTCAGGTAGTTCAGCCCCACGTCGTTCAGGAACTTCAGCCGCGAGCGGATCTCGCGCACCACCGGGCCGGCGATCTCGCCCTTGGCGCCTTGCAGCGTGAGGCCTTCGAAGTAATGCAGGCTCTCGCGCAAAGTGAAGTGCTCGACCTTGTAGATCGGCTGCGGCTCGGCCCGGACACCCTCGTGCGGCTGGCCCACCAGGAACACATGGCGGGCTTCGCGGCGCAAGCGCGAGCCGCGGCAATCGGGGCAGGGGCGGGCCGCCTGGTAGCGCATCAGGTCTTCGCGCACGGCGGCCGATTCGGTTTCGCGAAAGCGCCGCTCCAGGTTGGGCAGGATGCCTTCGAACGGGTGCGAGCGTTTGACGCCGCGGGTCTTGCCCTTCGCCCCCGCCGCTTCGTAGGTGAACTCCACGTCTTCGCTGCCCGAGCCGTGCAGCAGCACGCTCTGCGCCGCCTTGGGCAGAGCTTCGAAGGCGGTGTCGATGTCGAACTTGTAATGCCGCGCCACGCTCTCCAGCAGCGAGAACGTGTAGCCGTTGCGCCGGTCCCAGCCTTTGATGGCGCCGCTGGCCAGGCTCAGGCTGGGGAAGGCGACGACCCGGTCGGCGTCGAACCGCGTCACCTGCCCCAGGCCGTCGCAACCGGTGCAGGCGCCCACCGGCGAGTTGAAAGAGAACAGCCGAGGCTCCAGCTCGCTGAGTGAATAGCTGCACACCGGACAGGCGAACTTGCTGGAAAAAAGATGCTC
>JAYSVE010000356.1:0-10298 GCA_043718725.1 Methylibium sp. | reverse complement strand
CCGAAGAAAAGACCTTCGAGTTCTTCGCCGCGCTGTCGTCGGCGCTGAGCATCCCGATCATGGTGCAGGACGCGCCGATCAGCGGCGTGAGCCTGTCGGCCGCGTTCCTGGCGCGCATGGCCCGCGAGATCGAGCACCTGGCCTACTTCAAGATCGAAACGCCGGGCGCGGCCACCAAGCTGCGCGAGCTGATCCGCCTCGGCGGCGACGCGATCGAAGGACCCTGGGACGGCGAAGAAGGCATCACCTTGCTGGCCGACCTGGAGGCCGGCGCCACCGGCGCGATGACCGGTGGCGCCTACCCCGACGGCATTCGCAAGATCATCGACCCCCATCGGGCCGGCCGGCACAGTGAGGCCGCCGCGGAGTACCAGCGCTGGCTGCCGCTCATCAACTTCGAGAACCGCCAGGCCGGCCTGTTGGCCGCGAAGGCGCTGATGCGCGAAGGCGGTGTGATCGACTGCGAGGCGCCGCGCCATCCGTTCCCGGCCCTGCATCCTTCGGTGCGCGCCGGCTTGATTGACGCCGCGCGACCCCTGGACCCGATGGTGCTGCGCTGGGGCCGCTGAGCGCCGCTGGCATCACCCTTGCTCCGACACCCCCCGCTCAAACGAAGGAAAGCCCCATGGACCCGTTCAAGAACTACATCAACGGCGAGTGGGTCGCCGGCGTCAGCGCCATCGCCAACATCAACCCCTCCGACACCAGCGACGTGATCGGCCTGTACGCACAGGCCGACGCGGCGCAGACGCTGGCGGCGGTGGCCGCCGCGAAGGCCGCGTTCCCGGCCTGGAGCCAGGGCGGCATCCAGCAGCGCCACGACATCCTCGACGCCATCGGCACCGAAATCCTGGCGCGCAAGGACGAGCTCGGCCACATGCTGTCGCGCGAAGAAGGCAAGACCTTGCCCGAGGGCATCGGCGAGGCGGCGCGGGCCGGCTACATCTTCAAGTTCTTCGCCGGCGAGGTGCTGCGCCTGGTCGGCGAGCTGGTGCCGTCGGTGCGGCCGGGTGTCGGCGTCGAGGTGTTTCGCCAGGCGCTGGGCGTGGTCGGCATGATCGCGCCGTGGAACTTCCCCATTGCCATCCCGGCGTGGAAGATCGCGCCCGCGCTGGCCTACGGCAACTGCGTGGTGTTCAAACCGGCCGAGCTGGTGCCCGCCAGTTCGTGGGCGATTGCCGAGATCATCAGCCGCGGCGCCTTGCCCAAGGGGGTGTTCAACCTGGTCATGGGACCCGGCTCCCGGGTGGGCGACGCGCTGGTCAACTGCCCCGACGTGAGCGCCATCACCTTCACCGGGTCGGTCGCGACCGGGCGGCGCATCATCAGCGCGTGTGCCGCGCGCGGCGCCAAGGTGCAGGCCGAGATGGGCGGCAAGAACCCGTTGATCGTGCTCGACGACGCCGACCTCGCGCTGGCCGTCAACGTCGCGGTGCAGGGCTCGTACTTCTCCACCGGCCAGCGCTGCACCGCGTCGAGCCGGCTGATCGTGACCGAAGGCATCCACGACAAGTTCGTCACCGCGCTGCGCGCCAGACTGCAGGGCCTGAAGATCGACCATGCGCTGAAGGCCGGCACCGACATCGGCCCGGTGGTCGATGAGCGCCAGCTCGCCGGCAACCTGAAATACGTGGCGCTCGCGGCCAGTGAAGGCGGTGCGGTCTGGGGCGGCGAGGTGGTGGAGCGCGACACCAAAGGCTTCTACCAACTGCCGTCGTTGATCACCGGAACCACGGCGGCCATGACGATCAACCGCGAAGAAGTCTTCGGCCCGGTCGCAAGCTGCATCCGCGTGCGGAACTACGACGAAGCGCTGCACGTCGCCAACGACACCGAGTTCGGCCTGTCCGGCGGCATCTGCACCACGTCGCTCAAACACGCCACGCACTACAAGCAGCATGCGCAAGTCGGCATGGTGATGGTCAACCTGCCCACCGCGGGCGTCGACTACCACGTGCCCTTTGGCGGCCGCAAGGGCAGCAGCTACGGCCCGCGCGAGCAGGGCAGCCATGCGCGCGAGTTCTACACGACGGTGAAGACGGCGTACACCTTGGCGGGGTAAGGGCCGGGGTTCGCGTCCGCCTGAGGGTCGGCGCGACCCGAGGTGGCGCGGGGCCGGCCCGGCCCCGCGCCGGGCAAGTTGCTCCAGGTCAAGCGCGCATCCAGGCAGGTCGGGTAACCTGCGCCTAAGGCGACCCTGATTAAGTCCCCGTGAGGGCGCGCGCCTCGCTTTGGGATGGGCTGCAAGGCGCAAACCACAGCCATAGCCCCAGCTATGGCGAGGATTTGCAACGCCGCAGACCGCCCAAAGCGAGGATGCCGAGGCCGGACACAAGACGCCGGAAGGCGTCTTGTGCCTGCCGAGGGCCCTGCCGCGATACCAGCGGCAGGGCGCGACCCGCGGGGGACTTGATCAGGGTCGCCCTAAGCCACGCACGCCACCACCGACGGGAGGCCCGCCATGCGGATCGGATGCCCCAGTGAAATCAAGAACCACGAATACCGGGTCGGGCTGACGCCGGCCAGCGTGCGCGAGCTCACCCACCGCGGCCACACGGTGCTGGTGCAGGCCGGCGCCGGCGCGGCCATCGGCCAGGGCGATGCGCAGTACCTGACCGCCGGCGCGCAAATCGTCGCCGACGCGGCCGAGGTGTTTGCCCGGGCGGACATGATCGTCAAGGTCAAGGAGCCGCAGCCACACGAATGCGAGTTGCTGCGCGAGGGCCAGATCCTCTACACCTACCTGCACCTGGCGCCCGACCCCGCGCAGACCGCGGCGCTGGTCAAGTCGGGCGCGGTCTGCATCGCCTATGAAACCATCACCGGCCCCGGCGGCGGCCTGCCGCTGTTGGCGCCGATGAGCGAGGTCGCCGGGCGCATGTCCATCCAGGCGGGTGCGGCCCATCTCGAGAAGAGCAAGGGCGGCATGGGCGTGTTGCTGGGCGGCGTTCCGGGCGTGGCCCCGGCCCATGCGGTCATCCTCGGCGGCGGCGTCGTCGGCAGCCATGCGCTGCAGATGGCGGTGGGGCTGGGCGCACGCGTCACCGTGCTGGACAAGAGCCTCGAACGGCTGCGTCAGTTGGACCTGGTGTTCGGCAACCGCATCGGCACCTTGTTCTCGACGACCCAAAGCGTCGAGGACGCCGTGCTCGACGCCGACCTGGTGATCGGCGGCGTGCTGATCCCCGGCGCGGCGGCGCCCAAGCTGGTGACGCGCGCGATGGTGGCGCAGATGAAGAAGGGCGCCGTGGTCGTGGACGTGGCGATCGACCAGGGCGGCTGCTTCGAGACCTCGCACGCCACCACCCATGCCGAGCCGACCTTCGTCGTCGACGGCGTGGTTCACTACTGCGTCGCCAACATGCCCGGCGCGGTGGCGCGCACCTCGACCTTTGCGCTCAACAACGCCACGCTCGCGCATGCGCTGGCGCTGGCGGACAAGGGTTGGCGCCAGGCCCTGCGTGACAACGCCCACCTGCGCGCCGGGCTCAATGTCGCCCTCGGCCGGGTCACCTGCGAGGCCGTTGCGCTGGCGCTGGAGCGCGAGTACACGCCGGCCGACAGCCTGATGGCCTGACGCGGGCCACGCGATGGGCGACGACTGAGGCCGCCGGCAGACCGGCTCAAACCGGCCTCTGGGCGATCAGACCCGCGCCAGCGTGATGGCCTTTTCGGGACAGGCCTGCACGCACAGGCCGCAGGCCTCGCAGGCGGCCGGATTGACCAGCACGGCCTGTTGCCATCGGTGTGCAAGACCCTTGAGCCTGGCGCGCAGGCCCAGGCCGACGCGTTGCGCCGACGCGAGTGTGCCCACCGCAAACACGCCGACCGGGCACACGCGCACACATTCGGCCTTGCCTTCGCAGCGGGAGCGGTCGATGACGGGGACAAAGCGGCCGGGCTCGGCCTTGCAATCGTGTGGCAAATCAGGTCCCCGGGACATAGCGCTGAAAGAACAGTGTGACGCCGAAGCCGAGCAGCGCCAGGGCCGCCAGCGCCATCGAGCCCGTGCCGGCGATCAACATCGCGTCCAGCAGCGAAATGCCGGCGATCAAACTCACCACGGCGCGCGGAATATCGCCCTTGGCGCGCCGGCGCAGCAGCCACAGCGCCACCAGCATCCAGGCGCAGAACAACAACCAGAAAACGCCGACGAATGCGATCTGCGTCGCGAGCCAGGCGCCGTAGAGCACCGGCGCGGCGAGAAACAGCAGGGGCCACAGGTTCTCGACCTTGCCGAGGTTTTCTTGTTTGGCCACATAGGTCAGGCCGATCAGGTAGCAAAGCATCAGCGCCGCGCCGGCCCACAGCGCCGCGGGCGGTGACAGGGTGATGCACAGGCCCGCGCCGACGATCACCAGCACCCGGCACAGACCCATCACGACCGGGCCGAGCAGGTTCTTCTTGTGGTTCCAGTCGTACAGCGTGATCGCGCCGCCGAGTGCCAGGCCGGCCAGCGCGGGCCACCCGCCGGTGCGGGCACCGAAGCCGAAGCCCACGACAGTCAACAGGCCCAGGCCCGCGGCCATCAGGCCGAAGCCCCAGCGGAACACCGCCAGCGCGCTGACCTCGCCCGACGGAATCGGCCGCTCGGGGCGAATGGCCGCGTCGAACTTGGCGTCGAAGGCGTCGTTCAGGAACATCCCGCCGATGTAGAACAGCGAAAACGCCACCAGCATCAGGGGCAGCTCCGCGCCGAACCGCGTGGCACCGGCCAGCACCGCGCCGGCCAGCGTGTTGGTCCACACCGTCGGCAAGTTGGAAACCCGGCCGAGGCGCAGCGCCGTGCGCAACCTCATTGCAACTGGGCCTTCACCCAGTTCATCTCGCGCGCAATCGCCGCACTCAACTCGGTGCCGCGGTACGCCGGCGGCAGCACGTCCCAGGTGTAGGTTTCAACTTCGAGGTGGGCGCTGATGGGCGCGGCGCGATGCAACGCCAGAATCTCGGCCAGAAACGCCTGCGTGGTGCCGAAGTGCAGCATCTGTTCGAGAAAAATCGGCACATGAAAATGCACCCGCCACTCCGCCCCCAGCGCGGTGTCGGCGGCGGCCAGCGCTTGCGGCAGGTCGTCATAGCGACGCAGCGCGCCCTTCAACCTTTGCACCACCTGGTGCAGGTAGACGGGCTCGGCGAATGCGCCGAGATGCTGCGCGCTGGTGGCGTCGAAGGCCGGGACGCGCAGCGCCGAACTCAGTTGCAGTTTCCCGATCAGGATGCCCGCATCACGCAGTTGCGCAACGCTCTCGCGCGCGTCTTCGAACTCGACCGCCGCATGGCACACGTCGTAGCACACACCGATGTGGCGGCGCATCGCGCTTTGCGCGTCGGGCGTCGACAGGGCGGTCAGGGCCGCGAGCCGGGCGATGCCTTCGCGGCTGAACAGATGGCCCTTGAAATACGCCACCGCTTCTTCGATGGTTTCAAGAAAACAGCAAGGCTCGGGCTCAAGCGCCAATGAGATGGTCTGGCCGCGCCGTTGGGCGATGCCCACCAGGTGCGCGACATGCTGGATCAGATGCTCGGTGATGGCCGGCAAACGCCCGGGTGCCCAGGGCTTGAAGGTGCACGGCACGGTGCTGACGCTGCCCACCTGGCCGGCGGGCAGCAACTCGCTGAGCACGTCGGCCAAATGGTTGGTGTAGGCCAGGCGCAGCGGGTCGGACCAATCGGGCTTGTAGGCGTCTTCCTTGACGCTGCGGCCATGGAAGGCGCCGTAGGGAAAGCCGTTGAGTGTGAACACGTAATAGCCGCCCACGCCGAGAAACGCCTTCAGTGCGGCCAGGCGGCCCGGCTCACGCAGGCTTTGCGCCGCGGCGTGGCCCAGGCGCAGGCCCACGCCCATGCTTTGGGCACCCGCCACGCCCGCCTTGATGCCCGGCAGGTGCCGCGCCAGGCTGCTCATCAGGTCGTCCAGCGGCTCGCCGGCGTGGATGTTGGTGCAATAGGTGAGATGCCCGAGATCGTGGCCCGCACCCAGGCCGGCTCCAAGATGCATCAGGACGGCCGGGTGCGGCCTTGCAGCCATTGCAGCGATTGACGCATGCGCTCGGGGTCGATCTGGTTGACTTCGACGCCCACGCCAATGCCCGCGAGCAGCGTCACGCACAGCTCGCCGCCCAGGTGCTCTTGAAAGTCGCGCAGCCCGTCGAGGATGACGGCCTGGCCGTTCTCGCCGATCTTGGCCAGCGCCGGGTGCCACAGGTCGAAGCCCAGGTATTCGAGCAAGGCGCAGATCCGCTCTTCCTGGCCCGCCGCGAGCAGGCCCGCCAGCACCGAGTAGCGCGCGTCCAGCGCCATGCCGATGGCCACCGCTTCGCCGTGGCGCACATGGTGGCGCGTCAGGCTTTCGAGCTTGTGCGCTGACCAATGGCCATAGTCGAGCGGGCGCGCGCTGCCCATCTCGAACGGGTCACCGCCCTGGCCGATCTGGCGCATGTGCAGTTCGGCGCAGCGCCGGATCATCCAGGCCATGGCGTCGCGCTTGAACGTCGCCAGGTCGTCCATGTGGCGCTCGATCCAGGTGAAGAACTCGGCGTCGCGAATCAGCGCCACCTTCACCGCCTCGGCCATGCCGGCGATCTTGTCGCGCTCGGGCAGCGTCATGACAAAGCGCAGGTCATTCAACACCGCAAACGGCGGCGCAAAGGTGCCGACGAAATTTTTCACGCCCTGCAAGTTGACACCGTTCTTCACGCCCACGCCCGAGTCGTTCTGAGCGAGCACGGTCGTGGGGATGCGGATGTGGCGCAGGCCGCGGTGCGTCGTGGTGGACACCAGGCCCACCGCGTCGAGCACCGCGCCGCCACCGACCGCGACCACGAACGAATGGCGGTCGATGTGCAGGTCGAACAGCGTCTGCTGAAAGCTCTCGACGAAATGCAGCTCCGTTTTGATCTTTTCGCCGCCGGGAACGGCCACCGGCGCGCAGGCGAGTTCGATCACGTCGGCGTGATGCCGGGCATATTGGGTGATGGCCTGAATCAGCGGCGCGCGCCCCTCGCCCAGCAGGCCGTCGTCGACGAAGAACACGACGCGATGGCGCTTGGTCGGTTCGATGCGGCACAAAACGTCGCGCAGCGCCGTGTTGTCGGGGTCGAAAACGCCTTCGGTAAAAACGACAGGAAATTCGTAAGGAACCGAAAACTTCTGCCAATGCGTGGCGGTTCGGGCTTTGAGGGTTTGGGCGTCCGCGGCCATTTGTATGTTCCCGGGTGCGGGATCCGTTAGTGGATTATTCGATGATCAGGTTGTCCATGGAGCGCCGGCCATTGCCCTCTTGCACCACCGGGTCGCGGCCGCCACGCAGAATGGAATTGCCCTCGAAGACCGCGCGCTGGTCGATCGCCACCGGGTTGAGCCAGTCCTCTTCTTTCATCTGGCCACTCTGTCCGTAGGCGCTCAAGGCGTTTTGGTAGCAGGCCAGGCGGACCTGATCTTCCGCGATGCCCTGCTGAAGCGCGAGCTTCGCCGTTTTTGCCACGCCAAGGGGTTCGGAGATACCCCAATCGCAGGCCGAGTCGACAATGATCTTGTTGGCGCTGTACTGGCGAAGAATCTCCACCATGCGCGCATTGCCCATCTTCGTGCTGGGATAGATGGAGAACGCCGCCCAATAGCCACGCTCCAGCGTTTCGCGCACGGTCTCTTCGTTGTTGTGGTCGACGATCACCTTGGCCGGGTCCAGGCCATGTTCGTCGCACACGTCCATCGAGCGGGTCGTGCCGCGCTTCTTGTCGCGGTGCGGGGTGTGGATCATGACGGGCAAGTCGAGCTTTTTCGCCAGCTCAAGTTGCAGGCGAAAGTACTTGTCTTCGAGCGCCGACTGTTCGTCGTAGCCGATTTCACCGATCGCGACGACGCCCTCTTTCAACGCGAACTTCGGAATCAATTCCATCACGCCTTCGGCCAGCTCTTCGTTGTTGGCTTCCTTGGAGTTGAGCCCGATGGTGCAGTAATGGCGAATGCCGAATTGGCTGGCCCGAAAACGCTCGAAGCCGACGATGGACGACAGGTAGTCGAGGTAGGAGCCGACATTGGTGCGCGGCTGGCCGATCCAGAAGGCGGGTTCGATCACGGCGACAACGCCCGAGGCGGCCATGGCCTCGTAGTCGTCGGTGGTGCGCGAAATCATGTGCGCGTGGGGGTCGATGAACATCATGGTGCAGGTCTCCGGGTGGGGATGATTTGTCGGCTCACCCGAGTGTCGCCCAGTTGAGCTCGCCGCGTGCAATGGCGTCGCGCAAGGCCGGCGCCTGGGCCAGCAGGGCCGCCGCCCGAACGTCCGGGCTGGCGGCCAGGGCCAGCGCCGCGGCGCGCTGTTCGGCGGCGTCGCTGCCGGCCAGTGCGCGCGCCAGGTCGTCGACCATCGTGGCCCGGGCGAACGGGCCAACGCAGCGCCAGATCTCGAACGGCACGGGCCGGCCGGCGGCGATGCGCTCATGCGCAAAGTCACACAACATGCGCGCCAGCTCGGGGTTGGCGCGTCGCTCCAGCCCCTGGATCGGCGCGAGCCGGCAGCCGACGAACAAGGCCTTGAGCACCATGTGGTTCCAGCGGTGTTCGTCGAAATGTGTCGTCGGAAAAGGATTGTGGTGGACGATGGCCTCGAACACACCGCGCATGTTGCTGCGCAAGCCTTCGGCCACCTGGTCCAGCAGCGCGTCGGGGCCAGGATACAAGGGCAGCCCCCGATAAAGGGCCGTCAACTCGGTCAGGTCGGCCGCGCTGCACAGCGCGCGAAAGCGCCGCGCAAATGGAATCTGCGTTGTCGACAGGCCGCTCAGCAACAAGATGCGCGCGGCGTCGGCAACGCTCCAGCGGTGCGGCTCCCAGCCTGCCATGGCCAGTGTCGCGGCGGCCCGCTCAGCGTCGACCAGCGCGAGTTCCGCGTGGCCCAGGCGTCGCGGCACCAGGCCGAAGGCGATGTCCAACGTGGCCTGCGACGCATCGCGTTGCAGTGCCGCGATCTGCGCCTCCAGCCAGGCCCATTGCGCGCTGTCAAGCCGACGCCGCAGCCACTCGCGCAGCAGATTTCCAGAGGCATCGTTCAGGGCGTTATCCATCGGCTGATATTCTAGGTGCATGCATCCCACCCTCGTGATATTGGCCGTCGGCCTGTCGCCGGCGCTCGTCGGCGAACACACCCCGAATTTGCAGCGCCTCGTGGCACGCGGCGGCATGCGCGCGCTCGACACGGTGGCGCCCGCCGTGACGTGTACCGTGCAGGCCACATTGACCACCGGCCTCATGCCCAGCGGCCACGGCATCGTCGCCAATGGCTGGTATTTCCGCGACCTGGCGGAGGTCTGGCTGTGGCGCCAATCGAACCGGCTGGTGCATGGCGAGAAGATCTGGGACGCCGCGCGCAAGCTCGATGCGAGCTTCACCTGCGCCAAGATGTTCTGGTGGTACAACATGTATTCGAGCGCCGATTGGAGCGCCACGCCGCGGCCGATGTATCCCGCCGACGGCCGCAAGATCCCCGACCATTACGCCCACCCGCACGCGCTGCACGACGAGCTCGATGCCAGGCTCGGTCGCTTCCCGCTGTTCAAGTTCTGGGGGCCGCTCACCGACATCTCGTCGACCGACTGGATCGCGCGCTCCACGCTGCATGTGATGGAAACCCGCCAGCCCACGCTGGCCCTGACCTACCTGCCGCACCTCGACTACAACCTGCAACGCTTCGGGCCCGACCTCGCCCACCCGAAGGTGCGGCAAGACCTCCAAGCGATCGATGCGGTCTGCGGCACGCTGATCGACCACTGCGCCGCCAACGGGCGCGACGTCATCGTCGTCTCCGAATACGGCATCACGCCGGTGGTCGACGCGGTGCACATCAATCGCGCGCTGCGCGAGAAGGGCCTGATCGCGGTGCGCCCCGAGGAATTCGGCCGCGAGATTCTTGATCCGGGGGCGAGCGTTGCGTTCGCCGTCGCCGACCACCAGATCGCCCATGTCTACGTCAACGACCCGAATCGGATGGGTGAAGTCCGCGCGCTGCTGGAGCGCCTGGACGGCATCGAGCGCGTGCTCGACGCCGCCGGCCAGCGCGCGATCGGCCTGAACCATGAACGCTCGGGTGAACTCGTGGCCATCTCCAAGGCGGACCGCTGGTTCAGCTACTACTACTGGCTCGACGACCGGCTCGCGCCCGACTTCGCGCGCACCGTGGACATCCACCGCAAGCCGGGTTACGACCCGGTCGAACTCTTCGTCGACCCGGCGATTCGGCATCCGATGCTTGCCACCGGCTGGCGCCTGGCGAAGCGCAAACTTGGCCTGCGCAGCCTGCT
>JAYSVE010000355.1:0-1845 GCA_043718725.1 Methylibium sp. | reverse complement strand
CGGCCCAGGGCAGCGGCTGGTCGTGGGGCGAGGTCTATCGCTTCATGGCGCTGTTGATGCTGATCGCGGCGGTGCTCTCGGCGCTACTGCTGCCCGGGCTGCCGGAGTTGCCACCGAGGTCTGCTTCCGACGCGCCGCGCCGCCGCGGCCGGCAAGACCTGATCGGCTTTGCCGCGGTGGTGGCCGCCGTGGCGCTGGGTGCCGAGTTCACCCGGCGGGTGGTCAAACCGCTGGCCGACGCCGCCCTCGGCCCGCTGCTGGCCCGCACGGCGCTGGCGCCGGTGCTGCGCGAACGCTGGGCCGACCTGGCGGCGCTGCTGGGCGGCATTGCGTTCACGCTGCCGCTGGCGGCGTGGGCCGCGCGGCGCGCGCGTTTCGACACCTTGCTGGACGGCATGCGCAGCTATTTCAGCCAACGCGGCGCGGTGGCCTTCCTGGCCTTCATCGTCTTGTACAAGCTGGGCGACGCCTTCGCCGGCTCCTTGATGACGCCGTTCCTGCTCACCGGGCTGCACTACTCGGCCGCCGAGGTGGGCGTGGTCAACAAGGTCATCGGCCTGTGGCTGACCATTGCCGGCGCGCTGGCCGGCGGCGTGTTGATGTTCAAGCTGGGCCTGTGGCGGGCGCTGCTGCTGTTCGGCGTATTGCAGTTGTTGAGCAACCTCGGGTTCTGGTGGCTGGCCGCGGGCGGAAAGGGCTCGATCGGCGGCCTGTTGCTGCCGGCCTTTGACTGGGGTTTTGTCAAGATCGCCGCGCCCACGCCGGTCGATGGCGCGCTGTTCGCGACAGTGGCCTTCGAGAACCTGTCCGGTGGCATGGGCACGGCCGCGTTCGTCGCGTTCCAGATGAGCCTGTGCCAGCAGCGCTTCACGGCCACGCAATTCGCGCTGCTGTCGGCCTTTGGCGCGGTCGGCCGGGTGTGGGTCGGGCCGATGGCCGGCGTGATGGCCGAGAGCATCGGCTGGCCCGACTTCTTCTTGCTGTCCACCTGGCTGGCCTTGCCGGCGCTGTTGATGCTTCTCTGGCTGCGCTCGGCCGTCCAGGCCCTGGACGCTCCACTGCCGGGCACGGTCCGCGACGACCCGGGTTGACGCGCGCCGTGCCGCGCGGGCGTCGCGTCCGACCATCGATCTGGATAGACTCCGTGCCCACCCCAAATGCCCACCCCAAAGGCGTTCCATGGCAGCCCATTCCATCCTCCAGATCGGCCCGCTCGGCTTTCCGTGGGCGACGCTCGACCCGTTCCTGTTCTGCGTCTACCACGACGATGCTTACCCCAAGGGCAACCCCCAGTTCGGCCCGCAGGCATCGCTGGCCGGTCGCGACTTGGGCCAGGACTTCGCCGGCAAGGACGGCTGGCGCATGTACCACGGCCTGACGGTGCCCGGCTTCCCGTCGCATCCGCATCGCGGCTTCGAGACCGTGACCATCGTGCGCAAGGGCCTGATCGACCACTCCGATTCGCTCGGCGCCACGGCACGCTTCGGCGGTGGCGACGTTCAGTGGCTCACCGCCGGCCGCGGCATCGTCCATGCCGAGATGTTCCCGTTGCTCGACCCGTCCGCGCCCAACCCGCTGGAGCTGTTCCAGATCTGGCTCAACCTGCCAGCACGCAGCAAGATGGCCGAGCCGGATTTCACGATGTTCTGGTCGCACGACATTCCTCAACATGTCTGGACCGATGCCGGCGGCCGCGCCACCGAAGTCGCCTGCATCGCCGGCCGGCTGCCGGCCCCCGACCTGGCCGATCCGCTGGCGCCGCCGCCCGACTCGTGGGCCGCCCGGCCCGAGGCCGACCTCGCCATCTGGACGCTGAAGATGGCGCCGGGCGCCCGCTGGACGCTG
>JAYSVE010000354.1:0-4273 GCA_043718725.1 Methylibium sp. | reverse complement strand
ACCCCGACCGGCAGTTCCTGCGGTGCGCTCAGGGTGCGCGCCAGCAGGTCGGCGGCGAGCAGCAGCGTGGCGCCGGCGGCGGCGCTGGCCAGCAGCGTGAAGCCGTGCGTGGCGGGGGCGATGCGCCGCACCAGGTGCGGCGCCACCAGCCCCACAAAGGCCACCAGACCGGCCTGCGACACCGCCAGCCCGGTCGCCAGCGCCAGCAGCGTGACCAGGCACAAGCGCCAGCGCGCCAGGGCCAGGCCCAGGCTGCGCGCGCTGTCTTCGCCCAGGCTCAGCGCGTCGAGCGCGCGCGCCAGCCACCAGGCCAGCGGCACGGTCAGCAGCACACCGCCGGCCAGCCACGCCACGCTGGCCCAGCCGAGGAAACTGGTGCTGCCCAGCATGAAGGCCTGCCGGCCGCGCAGCGCCTCGGGTGCGGCGGTGGTGAGCAAATCGCTCAGCGCGGTGAGCATCACGCCGACCACCACGCCGGCCAGCAGCAGCCGCGTCGTGTGCTCGGCGCCGCGGGCCAGCAGCAGGGTCAGCATGACGCCGGCCAGCGCGCCGACAAAGGCCGCCCCCACCAGCCCGAAGCGCAGCAGTCCCGCTTCACCGGCCAGGCCGATGGCCTGGCCCCCCAGACCGGCGGCGGCCAGCACCAGCACCACGCCCAGCGAGGCCCCGGCCGCCGAGCCGATCAGGTAGGGGTCGGCCAGGGGGTTGCGAAACAGCCCCTGCGCCAGCGCGCCGGCCAGGCCCAACAGGGCGCCAGTGAGCCAGGCTCCCAGCGTGCGCGGCGCGCGGATCTGGCCGACGATCAGTTGCGACTCGGGGCTGGCCCAGGCCTGCCAGGCCTGCATCGACCAACCTTCGCTGCCGGCGGCCAGGCCGGCCAGCAGCAGCACCGCGCTGGCCAGCGCCAGAGCCAGCGCCAGGCGGCGCCGGCGCGCGCGGGCCGGGGCATGGCCGGGGGTCATGGCGGCGTCGCCACCCACGCGATCACCGCGGCCGCTCCAGCGTGGCCAGGCACTCGGCCAGGGCCATCGCGGCCTCGCCCATGCGCGGGCCGGGACGCACCAGCAGCTCGTAGCGCTCGGCGTCGAAGCCGCAGCTTCGCCGCGCCTGCAGCGCGCGCAACGCCTGCCAGCCCGGTCGCCGGGGCATCTCGACCAGGGCGCGCCGCTCCGCCATCACGATGTCCGGCTGGGCGCGCAGCACGAACTCCGGGTTCAGGCGCGGAAACGGCCCGAGCGCGACCGGAACCACGTTGGCCAGCCCCAGCCGCCCCAGCGTCTGGCCGATGAACGACGCCGCGCCGGCGGCAATCGGCGTGGGGTCGACCTCGAAGTAGACCCGCTGGCCGCGCAACCCGGGCGGCACGCGCGCCGCCGCCGCAAGCATCTGCTGTTCAATGCGCGCGGCAAGCGGCGTCGCCGCCTCCGGCGTGCCCAGCACCTGCGCCAGCAGCACCAGCGTGCGCTGCACGTCGGCATGGTTGCGCGATTCGAGCACCAGCACCTTCAGGCCCAGGCCCTCGAGCCGCTCGACCACGCGCGCGCCCGGCGTCGCCAGCACCAGCTCGGGCTTGAGCGCAACGATGCGCTCGACCTGCGCGTCCTCCAGGCCACCCAGCTTGGGCAGCGTGCGCGCGGCCTCGGGCCAGTTGGAAAAACGGTCGGTGCCGACCAGCCGCGCGCAACCGCCGAGCGCGCAGACGCTTTCGGTCAGCGACGGCAGCAGCGAGACGATGCGGCCCGGCGGCGCGGCCAGTGTCAGCAGCGCGCCGCGGTCGTCGCGCAGCGTGGTCTGCGCGGGTGCGGCGAGCGGTGCCGCCAGCGCGGCCAGCCAGGCCAGGGCGTTGACGAGGCGGCGCATCACGCAGGGCTCAGGTCACAGCCCGGCGCCCTGGTAGCGCACGCCGATCCAGGCCTGCCGGCCGATCGCCTGGTAGTCACGCGCCGGCTCGTACTGACGGTCGAACACGTTCAGCAGTTTGGCCTCGATGCGCCAGGCCGCGTCCAGGCGCAGGCGCCCTTGCAGGTCCAGCGTCTGGTATGCGGCCAGCGTGGCGCCGCCCTCGGGTCGGGCGCCGACGCCGACGACGCTGGCGTCAAGCCGCCACGGGCCGCCCGCCCAGTCGAGCACCAGGCTGTGGTGATGCGCGGCGCGGCGCACCAGACGCTGGCCGCTCTGGCTGTCTTTGGCGTCCAGCACGTCCAGGGTCGCGCGCAGGCCGAAGTCACCGAGCCGCTGCGCCGCGCTGAAGCTGGCGCCCTGCAAGCGCGCGCGGCTGACGTTGCGCGCGCAACCGAAGTCGTAGGCCGGGTCGGCCGGGCACAGGCCGCGGTCGGCCTCATAGCCGATCAGGTCGCGCACCTGGTTGCGATAAAGCGTCGCGGCGGCCGAGCCGTCGCCGTCGCGCCACTGCACGCCGAGCTCCAGGCTGCGCGAGCGCTCGGGCCGCACCGTGGGCACGCCATAACCGGGGAAGTACAGGTCGTTGAAGCTGACGCCGCGAAACGCCGTGCCGGCCACCGCGCGCAGCGTCAGGCCTGGCATCAAATCGGTCGCGACGCCCAGCTTGCCGGTGCTGGCGCCGCCATAGACCGAGTTGCGGTCGTGGCGCACATCGGCCTGCAGCCGGTGCGCGCCGAACGCGCCGCTGTAGCCCAGCACCAGCGCGTTGTTGGCGCGCTCCTGGCGGCTCGCGAACGAGGAACTCCGCACCGCTTCGTTCAGATGCTCGACCGCGCCGACCAGTTGCTGGCCGGCGTCCAGCGTCCAGGCGTTTTGCCAGGCCAGTTGGCGCCGACGGGTCTTGAAGCTGTCGACGAGGGTGGCGCCCGACACCAGCTCATCGCGTTGTTCGGAGGCTTGCAGCGTGCTGGTCCACAGGGTTGAGAACACGCCGCGGTAGTCGAGCGCGGCCACGCGCACCGCCAGGCGGTTGCGGAAGTCGGGCGACGCGTCCTGCGCGAAGCTCGGCGCCAGGAATTCCGCGCCGTCGTACTGCGAGCGCAGCCGGCTGTGCAGCAGACTGGCGCCCAGGCGCTGGCCCGGCGCCAGCGTGACGCCGCCGCGCAGGCTCGCGTGGTTGCGGGTGAAGCCGTCGCGGTCGGGGTTGAAGTTGCCGAAGGCGTCGCCGGGCCGCAGCGCCGAGACGCCGGCGCTGGCCTCGCGGCCCAGGCCCGCGGCGTAGTCCCAGCCGGCGCTGGCGCCGGTGACGGAAAAATCCGCCTCGCTCGATGCCAACCCGCCGACGGCCAGGTGCGCCGCCACGCTAGTTGCCCCGGCGCCGCGCCGGGTGATGATGTGCACCACCCCGCCCACCGCATCCGCGCCATACAGGCTGGAGCCCGGCCCGCGCAGGATTTCGACCCGCTCAACCGCTGCCAGGCTCAGGCCCGACAGGTCGGCCTGGCCCAGCGTCGCCGAGCCGATGCGCACGCCGTCAACCAGCACCACCACGCTGCTGGCGCTGCTGCCGCGCAAGAACACGCCGGCCGGTTGCCCCGGCCCGCCGCTGCGCGAAAGTTGAATGCCGCCCTCGCGGCGCACCAGGTCTTCGAGCGAATCGGCGCTCGAATCGCGGATGCGCTGGGCGTCGATGAGCACCACGTCGCCCACCAGCCGCGCCAGCGGCAGCGGCTCGCGGCTGCCGCTGACCGCCACCGGCGCGAGCTCGGCCGGTTGGGCCCAAGACGCGGCCGGGAACCACGGCGCCGCCAGCAAAGCGGCTGCAAAAATCAGGGTCCGTCGGGCAGCGCCAGAACGGCGCGCGCCAGGCCACGCCAGGCGGGCCGACAAGCTTTGAATGAACATAAGGGAATCCTGCGAACAAAAGGGCCGGTGCCCGGTTCCCCGCGGGCCCATGACGTTTGGCGCCACGCGAACGCGGCACCCCCTGTTGGCCGGTATCCGGGCTGGCGGACCTGTCCTTGCGACCTTCCCGGAAGCGCCGCTTCCAGTGGTGTGTGCGCAAGAGCCGAAGCCTTCTGGCTTCGTCCGCCGTACCGTTGCGGGGGCAGCGCAGATTCGGAACGGGCGCCTGGGCGGCGTGCTCCTTCTGCTTCCCGTTTAACTGTGCCGACACGAGTGGCGGCACGGGCACCAACAGGCGCGATTGTAGGCAGGGCCAGCGAGCCGCCCGGCGCCCCGCGAATTGGGTCTCGGTGGTGCTTCGTTCGGCGATTCGTGCCCCGCCGGCAAGCCGTGGGCCCTCGACGCGGCGCAACGTTGACCACTTCGTGATGACTCCGGAGCGTCCCGCGGCAAACACTGCATTGCC
>JAYSVE010000353.1:0-1846 GCA_043718725.1 Methylibium sp. | reverse complement strand
CCGTATGCGGCGCCGGCGCCGAAGGCGTCAGCACCTCGCCCAGCAAATCGAGCAGCCGGGCGCGGGCGCGCTGCGGGTGGCGCCGGTAGTAGGTCAGCACCAGGCCGACGATGAAGCGCTCATCGTCGTCTTGCGGCACCGTGCGCAGCGCGTCATTGTCCTGCGGGCGGGCGGCGGTGGCCGGCGTGGCGCCGGCGCCCGCGGCGAGCGCTCCATGCGGCTGGTCCATCCAGCCGTGGGGCTTGTGACAGAGTTGCTCGAACTGGCGCGCCAGGCGTTCGCCGATCTGGCGCGAGCGGCCCTTGATCTGGCTCCAGTAGCTCGGCTGGATCTGCAGCCGTTCGGCGAAGCGCCCCTCCAGGCCGCGCAGCGTGGCGGCGTCCGGGTACTTGATGGTGGCGTGAACGAACTCGTCGAACAGCAACATCGTATTGTCCAGGCGGATCTGGGCGACGTCGGGCGGGCCTGGGTTCATGGCTCAGATGATAAAGCCGCCTTCCGCAGGTCCCTGCCCGTTGGCGCGTGCGCACAATGGGCGTCCTTTCGCCCCTTGGACCCCCGTTTGCCATGACCACACTCGGAACGCCGCTCTCGCCCCATGCGACCAAGGTGATGCTGCTGGGCAGTGGCGAACTCGGCAAGGAGTTGTTGATCGCGTTGCAGCGGCTGGGTGTCGAAACCATCGCCGTCGACCGCTACGACAACGCCCCCGGGCATCAGGTGGCGCACCATGCGCGCACCATTCTGATGAGCGACCCGGCGCAGCTCAAGGCCTTGATCGAGGCCGAGCGACCCGCGATCGTCATCCCCGAGATCGAAGCCATCGCCACCGGCATGCTCGAAGCGCTGGAGGCGGCCGGGCTGGTGCGTGTCATTCCCACCGCCCGCGCCGCGCGCCTGACCATGGACCGCGAGGGCATTCGCCGCCTGGCCGCCGAAACGCTGGGGCTGCCGACCAGTCCGTTCGTGTTTGCCGATTCCTTGGAGGCGCTGCAGACCGCGATCGACTCGCACATCGGCTACCCCTGCGTCGTCAAACCGGTGATGAGCAGTTCGGGCAAGGGCCAGAGCAAACTCGACGGCCCGGCCGATGTCGGCCGGGCCTGGGACCATGCCATGGCGGGCGGCCGGGTGCGCCACGGCCGCGTGATCGTCGAAGGCTTCGTCGACTTCGACTTCGAGATCACCTTGCTGACGGTGCGCGCGGTCGGTGCCGGCGGGGCGGTCGAGACCCATTTTTGCGAGCCCATCGGCCACATCCAGGTGCAGGGCGATTACGTCGAAAGCTGGCAGCCGCAGCCGATGCGGGCACTGGCGCTGCGGCGTTCGCGCGAGATTGCCAAGGCCGTCACCGACAACCTCGGCGGGCAAGGCCTGTTCGGCGTCGAGCTGTTCGTCAAGGGCGATGCGGTCTGGTTCAGCGAAGTGTCGCCGCGCCCGCACGACACCGGCATGGTGACGCTGGTCACCCAGTGGCAAAACGAGTTCGAACTGCACGCCCGTGCGGTCCTCGGCCTGCCGGTCAACACCGCGCTGAAGAGCCCCGGGGCCAGCGCGGTGATCTACGGCGGCATCGACGCCAAAGGCATCGTGTTCCATGGCGTGGACGAAGCGCTGCGGGTGCCAAACACCGACCTGCGCCTGTTCGGCAAGCCCGAAAGCTTCGTCAAGCGACGCATGGGCGTGGCGCTGGCTTTCGACGCCGATGTGGAAGTCGCGCGCACGCAGGCGAAGGCCGCCGCGGCCTGTATCAAGCCGGCCGTGTAGTCCGGCCGGGAGCCTTGGGGCCGCGCGCGTTCCGAGAAGTCCTGCACGCCTTGGGCCGTGCCGGGGCTCGGCCGCAGAC
>JAYSVE010000352.1:0-1848 GCA_043718725.1 Methylibium sp. | reverse complement strand
CAACAAGCACCCCTTGCCAGCGATATTTCCACATCGCCTTGCCGAGGGTCGCGAGCTGATTCAGCGTTTCATACATTGCGACTGTCTTTGCGGTTGATCACGATTGCACTGTGCTGCACGGCAGCGCCGGGCGCCGGGTCAGAAAAGGCTCTGCGGGATGATCAGGATGTCGCCCGGCCTGACCTCGACATTGGCGGAGATGTCGCCGTTCTTGATCAAGTCCTTCAGCCGCACCGAATACTGCTTGTTGCCTTCCGAGGCACGCAGGATGGTGGCGCTGTTGCCGGCGGCGAAATCGGTGAGGCCGCCCACGGCGATCATCACGTCGAGGATGGTCATCTTCTGCTTGTAGGCCAGGAACTGGGGCCGCGCCGCCTCGCCGACAACCCGGACCTGCTCGCTGTACGGCCCGACGAAGCCGGTGACGATCACGGTCACTACCGGATCGCGAATGTACTTCTCGAGTTGCTTCTCGACATCGCGGGCGATCTGGGTCGAATTCTTGCCGTGGGCGACGAGTTCGTCGACCAGCGGGGTCGAGATCTTGCCGTCGGGCCGCACCGGCACCGACATCGACAGCTCCGGGTTGCGCGACACGATGATGTTGATCGTGTCGCCCGCGCCGACGATGTAGGAGTAGTCCTGGGTCGCTGCGGATGCGGGGGCCTCGGGGTATTTGGCGCCGTACATGGCGCATCCGGAGAGGGCGGCAACTCCACAGACTGACAAGAATCGGCTGAAGAATTTGCTCATAGCATTTGCATGTGTAAACACATCGGGTTCCTGGTTGGGGCGGTGCCGTGCGCCGATCGCCGGCTGGATTTGCGGCCCGGCCGCGAAGCTGCCGATGCAGACTGACCGAGCGATCCTTCAATCCTAGTTCGGGTACGCCCTGTTGCGCAACGCTTGAATGAATGGCTGGAACTGTCGTGCATGTTATGTCAGGCAGGGTCGCCCGAACCGTCGCCTCGGACTCCCGCACGACCATGCAGCGGGCGTTCGTGAAGGATACGACGCTGCCTACAACGCCTTCAGCATCTTGGCGACTTCGGGCTGGCCGTCGTACTTCGAACCGAGGTTGGCGAGGATGCCCAGTTCCGCCTTCGCCTGCTCTGACTGGCCCGCCTGAACATACATCTTCGCGAGCGTCAGCCGAAACGCATTGTTCGAGGGTTGCAGTTGCACCACCTTCTTCTGGAGTTCGAGCGCCTTCGGCAGCTGGTCGTTCAGTGTCAGTGCGAGCGCCAGCGTTTCCATCAGCGCCGGCTGGTTCGGGCTGAGTTCGGTGGCCCGCAGGGCAGGCTGCAAAGACTCGCGCTTGCCCTGCTTCGCCATCACCCAGGCGAGGTTGTTCAACGCGACGACGTGTTGGGGCGAAACCTTCACGACCTCGGCGAACAAGCCTTCGGCTTGCGCCAGCCGCTGCTGTTGGATCGCCACCAGGCCCAGATGCAGCTTGAAGCCGTCATCCTTGGGTCGGTCCTTCTGCCAGGACGCCGAAAACGCGTCGGCCTCGGCGCGCTTGTCCGACCTCAGCAGCGTCGCGTGCAACTTGACCGCCAGCGGCATCGAAGGCGCCGCTTTCAATCCGGCACGGTACGCCGCCACGGCGGCGTTGAGGTCCTTGCGCACCGTCTCGAGTTCACCTTCGATCAGGAAGCCGGTCGAGTCTTTGGGCCGCTGCGCCTGAATCTTTCTGGCGACCACCAGGGCGGCCGGAATACGCCCGGCAGTGACCTCGAGCGCGATCAACTTGCGCTGCGCGGTGATCAGATCCGGTTGAATCGCCAAGGCCCGACCGAGACTTTGCACTGCGGCATCGATATTCTTGTCGGCCACGTAGACGTC
>JAYSVE010000351.1:0-4282 GCA_043718725.1 Methylibium sp. | reverse complement strand
TGTCGTGTCAGGCCGGCACGGCCAGCGAGGCGGCCTCGGGCATCGCGAAGCCGCCGGCCCGCAGTTCGCGTTGCAACTGCGCGCCTTGCGCCGCGTCGAGTTCGATCAGTGGCGGCCGCAACACCGACCAGCCGCTGTCGCCCGACTGCCAGGCAATGGCGGCCTTCATCGCGGCGATCATCGGCAGCCTCTGGAACACCGCGCGGGTGGCGTTGAGCGCCTGCTGGCGCTGGTCGGCGTCGGCGTCCTGCCAGTGCCGGTACAGCTCGACGATCGGGCCCGGGTTGACGTTGCCGGTGGCGGTGATGCAGCCGGCGCCGCCGGCCCGCAGCGTCGCCAGCAGGAAGGCCTCGGAGCCGGCGAAAACGTCAAAGCCCTGGGGCTGGAACTCGCGCAGCACCGCCTCGGTGTTGGCCCAGTCGCCCGAGCTGTCCTTGATCCCGGCGATGGCGCCGGGATAGGCCTTGAGCAACCGCTCGATCAGCTTCAGGCTGATGCCGACCTGCGCCACCGGCGGGATGTGATAGAGGTAGATGCGCAGCCGCGCGTCGGCGACGGCGTCGATCACCCGCGCATAGCTGCGGAACAGGCCCTCGTCGCTGACGCCCTTGTAGTAGAACGGCGGCAACATCAGCACCCCGGCGCAGCCGGCCGCGACGGCATGCCGCGTCAACTCAATGGTGTCGGTCAGCGCGCAGGCGCCGGTGCCGGGCATCAGGCGACCCGGCGCGATGCCGGCCGCCAGCAAGGCGTCGAGCAGACTGCGCTTTTCGCCGACGCTCAAGGAGTTGGCCTCCGAGTTGGTGCCGAACACCGACAGGCCCACGCCCTGGCCGATCAACCAGCCGCAGTGCTTCACGAAGCGCGCCACCGAGGGCGACAGGTCGGGGTTGAAGGGCGTCAGCACCGGCGCGAAGACGCCGCCCAGCCGGGTCGATGATGAAGGTGCAATCGTCATGGGCAAGCTCAAGGGTGTGATGGCCTCGACGGTCTGGATCCTCGGCAACGCATTCCCCTTCGGAGTGACGCTGCCGCGGCCTGCTTTGGGCGCCCTGGCGTCGGCGGCCACTGCGGACAAGGAGGCTGGAGTATCGATCGGGCGGATTGTCGAAGCCCGTCCTCAAAAGAAAAATACCGGGTCATTCGGGTCTGAAGACAGAAAAACCATCTTGCCGAAAGCGCCGGCCCCGGCAGGGCCGGGTGCACGATCCGCAGGCCGCCCTCATCGGCGCCGCGCCGCTAGGTCCAGTAGGCATCCACCGGGAACAGATCGACCGCGACCGGCGGCTCCACGCAGCGCTCCCGCAGCCCTTGCTGGAAGCGCTTGAACGAGTCCAGTGTCAGCAGCGGGTTGCCGCCGTCGGCCGTGTCCAGCGTGGCCAGGTGAACGAAGCTCGATCCATCGGCGAGTTTGAACGTGGCGTATCGCAGCCCCTGCGGGGCATAACCTCGCAACTCATCGAAGACCCCGCGGATCAGGCCTTCGTTCTCGGCGGCCTTGTCGTCCCGAGTCCTGTAGCGGACCAACACGGTTTTCATTGCGAACCTCCAGGACGTCAAACCATTGACCCGCGCAGAACTACCTTGCCCGCATGCGGTTGTTCTTGGGCTGGTGCTCCACGTCGGCCAGGCCCAGCGCTTCCAGCACGGGCGGTACGTACATGGCAAAGCGACCGCGCAGACCCTTCTTGATGCCGTACCAGCCTTTCACCGGGTTGTCGGCCGAGCGGCCCCAGGCCTCGACCGTGCCCGCGGCGGCGGGCTTTTGTTCGTCGGCGCTGCCCAGCAACATCCAATCGCCGTGCGCCTTGAGCAGAGTGTGCAGATCGTCGATGCAGCGCAGGTCGTAGCGCAGTTGGGTCTTGCCAACCTGCACCACCAAGGCCGGCGGGTCTTGCGCGGGATCACGCCAGGCCTGGTAGTCCGCCGTGCCGGGCGGTGTCTTCAATGCCCACGGAGCCTCGGGCGTGCCAAGCTCCGCAGTGGGGCTGGTCGCCATCGTCAGCTCCTTTCAGCGCGCGCCTTCAGGCACGCGGCAAACTCATCGAACGCAGGTTGCAGGTCGGGAATCGACCGGGTGATCAGCGGCGCGAACCAACCGGTGTAGTCCTCTCGCATGGTGAATTCGACGCCACCGGTATCGATGGGCCGCAGCTCAAAGTCCCGTTCGCCCTTGAACAGGCCGAGCGGCATGCCACCGCGCCAGACCATGCGTCGGGGCGCATCGAACGCCACCACCTTGACCGGGAAGCTGCGGCCCGGCGCCGCCTTGGCATGCACCGTGACCCTTTCGCCCAACGCGATGCGGCCATCGACACGGGTGACTGTCTTGTTCCAGCCGGGATAGCCCGGCGCGTCGGTGAGAAGCCGCCAGATCGCTTCGGGTGCGGCCTGGATCGTGGTGCTCGCGGCAAACGACTTCATCCGATCATCGTAACTTACGCGTTACACAATATCAAGCGACCCTTGACCCTGGTTGGCCAGCGCGGCCAGCACGGCCTCCCATGAGCGGGCATAGGCGGGCGCATTGCGTCCGAACGCCAGCTCGCCCGCGGCGCCGGGCCCGTGCTGGATGGTCACGCGGGTTCCACCGTCAACGGCCTCGAAGGTGACCTCGACCTGGGTCGGGTTGGCGGGGCCGGTTCCGGGGTACCAGTCGAGCAACAAACAACGGGCCGGTTCGAAGCGAAGAACCGCACCCAATTCCACCTCGGCTCCGTCGTTCGAGCGTTCGAAGAACCGGCCGGCGGCCTCCATCCGGATCATGCTGCGCGCATCCTGGGTGTGGCGCCGACCCGCGGGCCACCACAGGCCGGCGTGTTCGGTGAACAAGGCAAAGGCGCGCTGCGGATCGCAGGCCAGGACGACGCTCTTGAAAATCATCGCTTGGCCAACTCCTCCAACTGCGCCAGGGCCACGTCCCAGAAGCTGTCGATGAAGGCCTGAACGGCGCGAAAGCCCTGAACGCGAATGGCATAGATGTTCTGCGCGCCGCGCTCGTTCTGGACGACCAGCCCGGCGTCCTGCAAGACGCGCAGGTGGCGCGACACCGCCGGTCGACTGATGGAAAACCGCTGCGCCAGTGCGCCCACCGCCATCGGCGCGCGGCGCAGTTCGATCAGTATCTCGCGGCGGATCGGATTGCCCAGGGCGTCGAGTGCGTTCATGGAACATGCAGGTTACCATACAACGCGCGCGGACTCACATCGAACGCGGCGGCAATGCGTCATCGGCCGAACCCTGGAGAGTGTCATGAAGACCGAACTGTTCTACCTGTTGTTGACGTCCATCCTCACCGGCGTTCTGTGGATTCCCGTCGTGATCGGCTACGTGTCCGCGCGCGGGGTTCCGACGCCCTGCGAATACAGGGTGGCGCCGACGTCACCGCTGCCCGACTGGGTCAACCGCGCCAACCGTGCGCACCTCAACGCGGTCGAGAGCTTTGCGCCCTTCGCGGCGGTGGTGCTGGTCGCGCACGCAACGGGCGTGTCCAATGCGGTGACCGAGAGTTGCGCCGCGGTGTACTTCTATGCGCGTGTCGCTCATGCCGTGATTCACATCAGTGGTTTCGGCCTCTTGATGGCCAGAACCGTGGCCTTCACGGTGGCTTGGGTCGCATTCATGGTCTTCGCCGGCGTGCTGCTGCGGCACGCAATGTAGGCACGGGGTCACAAGCACCGCCGTTCAGATCGCGATGGCGCTGTGCGCAATCGCTGCTGGCAGGTCGATGCAAGCCGGAGATGCCGATCCAGGCGCCGTTTCAGCCCCGGTGTTCCGAAACCGGGGCTCCCACGCGCCACCCGCCCGACAAGGCGCGAGTACCGCCCTTGAAGTCAGCGCCGCGGCCTACAGACCGGCCGCGGCTCGCAGCGCTGCCGCCTTGTCCGTCCGCTCCCAGTTGAACTCCGGCTCCTCGCGCCCGAAGTGCCCATAGGCCGCGGTCTTTTCGTAGATCGGGCGCAGCAGGTCCAGCATCTGGATGATGCCCTTGGGGCGCAGGTCGAAGTGCTCGTTCACCAGCGCGGCTATTTTGTCGTCGCTGATCTTGCCGGAGCCTTCGGTGTAGACGGTGACGTTCATCGGCCGCGCCACGCCAATGGCGTAGGCCACCTGTATTTGGCATTGCCTGGCGATGCCGGCGGCGACGATGTTCTTCGCGACATAACGCGCGGCATAAGCGGCAGAGCGGTCGACCTTGCTCGGGTCCTTGCCGCTGAACGCGCCGCCGCCGTGCGGGCAGGCGCCGCCATAGGTGTCGACGATGATCTTGCGGCCGGTCAGG
>JAYSVE010000036.1:0-13803 GCA_043718725.1 Methylibium sp. | reverse complement strand
AATTGCGCGTGGCGCCGACGGAAGCACCGTGCATTTTCCGGTGCAGCAGAACCTGCACCGCAATGGCGTCCTCGCGATCACCCGGGTGCCCGCTTTGGCAGTGTCTGACGAGGTTCAGCTTGCCGCCACCGAGGCGGCCGAGCGGCTTGCCGAGTCCATGGAATACATCGGCGTGTTGTGCGTCGAATTCTTTGTACTGGAGGACGGCACCGTGCTGGCCAACGAAATGGCGCCACGTCCGCACAACTCGGGCCACTACAGCATTGACGCCTGCGATGTGTCGCAATTCGAATTGCAGGTGCGCGCCATGACGGGCGCGCCGCTGGTTGCGCCCAGATTGCATTCGCCGTGCGTGATGCTCAACCTGATGGGCGATTTGTGGTTCCGCCAAGGTGAGCGCGAGGCCGCGCCCGACTGGGCAAAGGTCCTGGCGTTGCCCGGCGCGCACCTGCATCTCTACG
The DNA here is from genome assembly GCA_043718725.1 of Methylibium sp. GTDB lineage: Bacteria > Pseudomonadota > Gammaproteobacteria > Burkholderiales > Burkholderiaceae_C > LGRD01. The sequence continues at coordinate 13,342 of JAYSVE010000036.1, read as the reverse complement.
GCAAGGCCACGGCCAGACCGGGGCGCAAGATGGGGCACCTCACCTTCACCGCACAAACCGCCGAGGCTGCGCGCGCCGTTGCATTGCAAGCGGCGCAGGCGTTGGGCATCGAGGCCTTCTGAGTCGTGCTGCTTGACGGAACCGATGCCACGTCGATCGAGCGCGCGGCAGCCACGTTGGCCGCGGGCGCGCTGGTGGCATTTCCCACCGAGACGGTGTATGGCCTGGGCGCGCGTGCCGATGACGACGCGGCCGTGGCTGAAATCTTCTTGCGCAAAGGCCGGCCGGCCGACCACCCCTTGATCGTGCACGTGGCCGAGCCGGTCGACGCCGCGTCGTTTGCGGCCGCCATGCCGGTCGTCGCGCAGCGGCTGATCGACGCGTTCTGGCCCGGCCCGCTCACGCTCATCGTCGAACGCGCCGAGGGCCTGGCCAGGGCGGCGGCGGGCGGGCAGGGCAGCATTGGCCTGCGGTGCCCGGCACACCCGGTGGCCAATGCCTTGCTGGCAGCCGCGCGACGCCTGGGTGTCGCAGGCGTCGCCGCGCCCAGCGCCAACCGTTTTGGCCGGATCAGCCCGACGCGGGCCGAGCATGTCGTCGACGAGTTCGGTGTGTCGCTGCTCGTTCTCGACGGCGGGGCCTGCCGCGTTGGCATCGAGTCCAGCATCATCGACTGCTCGCGCGGACGCCCGGTGTTGCTGCGCCCGGGGGTGCTGACACGCGCCCAGATCGAAGCCGCCGCGGGCGAGCCGCTCCAGGAGATCGATGCCGACGCGCCCCGCGCCCCGGGCATGCTGCTGGCGCACTACGCGCCGCGCGCCACGCTGCGACTGATGGCCACGCAATCCATGGGCACGGCGCTGCGGCTGCTCGGGTCGCAGCCACAGGGCCTGGCGGTATATTCGCGCAGCCTGCCGGCCACCGCCGCCAGCGGCGTTGTGCACCGGCGCATGCCGTCGCGCGCGGACGCGGCGGCCCATGAGTTGTTCCAGGCCTTGCGCGAACTCGATGCCCCGGGTGTGCAGCTCATTTGGGTGGAAGAACCTCCCCCTGGCCCCGAGTGGGACGGTGTTCGCGACCGCTTGCAGCGTGCTGCGGCGTCCTGACCCGGGTGAATACATTGCATCATTTGGAGTAGGTCAATGAGCTTGAGCAAAAGCGCCGCGTTGGGAATTTCCTTGGCCAGGCTCGCGCTGGCCGCGGGCCTGTTGTCCTCTTGCGGCGGTGGCACGCAAGTGGAGGTCTATGTCCCGACGCGAGTCGTCGTGTTGGGCGACGAGAACAGCGTCATCAACCCCGATGGCCGCAAGTACACCGTCAACGCGACCGTCTCGGCCGCCGATGCCGCGCTCGATTGCAAGGCGAATCCGATCTGGGTTCAGGTTCTGGCCACGGCCTACGGCTTTGTCTTTTCGCAGTGCAACCCGGCGGCGGCGCCAGTCACCGCGGCGATGTACGCGAGTCCCGGCGCCAAGGTGGCCTCGATCCCCGCCCAGGCGGCCCAGGCAGGCGCACTTTCGCGCGCTGATCTGGTCACCGTGCTCGCCGGTGCCAATGACATCCTGGACCAATATGCGCGCTTTCCGGGAGTCGGCGAAGACCAGCTCAGTGCCGAACTCGAAAGTGCGGGCGCCGCGTTGGCCGCGCAGGTCAACGCCATTGCCGACGCGGGCGGCAGGGTTCTCATCGCGACCGTCCCCGACATGGGCCTGACGCCGTTTGCGATCGCGGAGAAGGCGCTTGCCGGCAACGCTGGCGCCGATCGAGCGGCGTTGTTGAGCCGATTGACGGGCCGCTTCAACGCCAAACTGCGCGCCAACATCATCAACGATGGTCGCCGCATCGGCCTGCTGTTGACCGATGAATTGGTCCAGACCATCGTCAAGTTTCCGGCGAGCCTGGCCTACGTCAACGTGACCCAGGCGGCTTGTGCCGCCGGCACCACACTGCCCGATTGCAGCAACGCGACCCTCCAGCCGGCGTCGGGCACGGTGGCGGCTGCGGGGCCATTCACGTGGTTGTGGGCGGACGCGCTGCACCTGAGCCCAGGTGGGCACGGCCGCTTGGGCGGGCTTGCCGCGGCGCGCGCGGCGGGCAACCCGTTCTGAGACGGTCTCGTTGCCCGGTTGGACCCGCTGTGGCAGACGCGGCGGGCTCAAACAATCAAGCTCAATCCGGAAAGGCCCGACTGCCGTTTGTCGACCGTGTGTCACCCGGTTCGAAGCAGAATTTCATCCACAAAATGGACACGGCCAGCAGCAACGTGATGGTGTTGGCCAAGATCAATGGCCAGGCCATCAGCATCACGCCGTAGATCAACCACAGCGACACGCCGAGCGTGAAGACGCTGTACATGCCGAGCGAGATCCCGCTCACATCGCGGGTTCGAAATGTCAGCCACACCTGGGGCAGGAACGACACGGTGGTCAGGGTCGCGGCTGCATAGCCGAGCGAATCCATCAGGGGCAAGAAGGGCATCGGGGTCTCGCGTCGGTTCAATGTGTGGGGCGCTGGCGGCCCCGAGTTTGACAGCACATGGATTGGGGACCGCTGGCCGGTAAACTCAAACCGTGATTCCTCGGCCGCAATGAGAGACCCATGAACGGCGTGCTCGCTTTCGACACCTCGACAGAAAACATGAGCATTGCGCTGGCACTGGGCGAGCGCATCTGGACCCACGATGCCGAAGGCGGCGCGCAGGCTTCGGCGAGCCTGATCCCGGCGATCCTGCAACTGCTGGAGGGCGCCGGCATCGGTTTACCGGACATCGATGCCATTGCATTCGGGCGGGGCCCAGGCGCATTCACTGGCTTGCGAACCGCGTGTTCGGTGGCGCAAGGCCTGGCGTTCGGTTCGGGCAAGCCGGTCTTGCCGATCGACACGTTGCTGACCCTGGCCGAGGACGCCCGCGCGGGCCAGCCGATTTGGCAAGGCTGGTCGGTTCTGGACGCGCGCATGGACGAAATCTATGCGGGCCACTACCGTTTTGAATCGGGCCACTGGCAGGTTCTGGAGCCACCCCATCTCACCACACCTCAGGCGCTGAACAATGTGTGGCAATCCGCGCCGCCCAAGGCGGTGGCCGGCAATGCGCTGAGTGCGTTTGCTGACCGCTTGACGCCAGGCGATGCGCTCAGGTTCCCCGGTGCGTCCCCGCGCGCGCTGGCCATGTTGCCGCTGGCCCGCCAGCTCTGGGCCGACGGCGGTGGTGTCGAAGCCGCACTTGCGCTGCCGGTCTATCTGCGTGACAAGGTGGCGCAAACCAGCGCCGAACGCGAAGCTGCGCGGGCGGGCAAGGTCGCTGGGGCGCCGGCCGGACTGGCGGCCGGATGAGCTCACCGAGACTCCCTTCGGGCGAGCGGCGGTGATGGGCGCCGTCATGAAAGACGAGTCGACACTCGTGCCGTTGGCGTCACAGCATCTCGACGCGGTGCTGGCCATCGAAACGCTGGCCTATGAGTTTCCCTGGAGCCGTGGCAATTTTGTCGATTCGTTGGGTTCCGGCCATGTGGCGCAGGTTCTCCTTGGCGGCCACGCCGAAATGCTGGGCTACCTGCTGGCCCTGCGCGGGTACCAGGAATTGCACCTGCTCAATCTCACCGTCGCACCCGAGTTCCAGGGCCGAGGCCATGCTCGCCACATGCTGGAGTGGCTGGTGGCCAGTTGCCACCAAGCGGGCGCGCGGCAGCTGTGGCTGGAGGTGCGTGAGAGCAACGCCCGCGCCCGCCATGTCTACCAGCGCTTTGGTTTCGCGCACATTGGCACCCGAAAGGGCTACTACCCGGCGGCCCAAAGCCGGCGCGAGGACGCGGTCGTGATGGGTTTGGCAGCCCTGCCTGCGCAGACGGAGTCGCACGATGCGGTGGAGTGAGCGCCAGCGGGCGATGCTGGCCGAGATGGGCGTTCGGATCTGGCCAAGCGCGTTGCAAGAAGGGTCGGCGGGGGCCGAATCACCCGCCGCCGACGCTAGCGTGGAGTCGGCGCGGCGGGCGCGGCAGGACAGCGACCCTTCCCCGCCGACGCCGGCCGCGGCGTTGGCACCCGGCACGGTCGCGGTCAAGGGCGCGACCATTCCCATCTCGGTGACCCGCCTGCACGCCGCCGGCGACATCGCCACCATGGACTGGTCGACGTTGCGCCTGGCCGTCTCCGAGTGCACCGCCTGCAAGCTGTGCGAGGCGCGCCGGCAAACCGTGTTCGGTGTCGGCAACCCGCGGGCGCACTGGATGATCGTCGGCGAGGCGCCGGGCGAGCAGGAAGACCTGCTCGGCGAGCCCTTCGTCGGCAAGTCCGGGCAGTTGCTCGACAACATGCTGCGCGCCGTTCACCTGACCCGCCAGGAGGCGCCGGCGCACCAACAGGTCTACATTGCCAACACGGTCAAATGTCGCCCGCCCGGAAACCGCAATCCCCTGCCTGAAGAACTGACCCGGTGCGAACCCTTTCTGATTCGCCAGCTTGAGTTGGTGCGCCCCCGAATCATCCTGGCGATGGGTCGCTTTGCGGTGCAAAGCCTGCTGCGCAGCCACGAGCCGATCGGCAAGCTGCGCGGTCGCGTCCACGACTTTCGGGGCGTTCCGCTGATCGTTACCTACCACCCCGCGTACCTGTTGCGCAGCCTCGAAGAAAAGGCCCGCGCCTGGGACGACCTGTGCCTGGCCGCAGAGACCGTGAAGAGCTGCACAGGAAGCTGACGCCGATCCACGACAACCGTGTAACCGGAAGCAAGCGCACACCTATCATCGAGATCGATCAGCGACGTCGTTCGGCGTTGAATCCCCGCGCAACTCCTGCCCCTTGATGACCTCAGCACCCGTCTCGGACAGCGGCGACAGTTCCCCGTGGGACGACCTGCCCGGCATGGTGCAGTTGGTGGGGCCCGATGGCGCGGCACGCTACCTCAACGCCGCGTTTGCCGATTTCCTGGGCATCGGCATGGCGCAAGCACTCGGCCCTGGCTGGTATGGCGCGCTGGCGACTGAATCGCGCCAGGCCCTGATGGCGGCGCTTGAGCAACGGCGCGACTTCACACTTTTCCTGCAGTGGCAACGCCCGCAGGGCCGGGCGCTGTGGGCCGAATGTGTGGCGCGGTGGTCGCCGCGCCGGCATGATTTTTTGTGCCTTTTGCGTGACGAAACCAGCAACCGGCGGGTGCTGAGCCAGGTTCAGGAGCAGGCCGACCTGTTCAGGCTGATGACCGACAACGTGCCGGTGTTGATCGCCTACTTTCGGGCCGGCGATCTTCAATGCCAGTTCGCCAATCTCGGCTACGCACGCACATTCGGGTACGACGAACGGTCCATCATCGGCCGCACTTTCGCGCAGGTTATCGGTGAGGATGCCGCGCTGCAGCTCGCCCCTGAACTGCAAACCGTGTTGGAGCGGCACCGCTCTGTCATTTATGAGCGCACCACGCCATCGGCCGATGGCGTCATGCAATGGCTCGAAATCAATCTCTTGCCGCATCTCAGCCCGGCGGGTCAGCCGATGGGCATCTTTGTGCTGATCAGCGACATCAGCAAACATCGCCTGGCCGAACAGGCGGTGCGCGATTCCGAAGGCCGGCTGGCCAAATTCATGCAAGCCAGTACCGAAGGGATCGTCTTCCAGAAGGACGGCAGGGTCGTCGATGTCAACCCGCCCATGTGCGAGCTGATCGGCTACCGGCTTGATGAAATGCTCGGCCGCCCCAAGCTGGATTTCATCGCCCAGGAGCAGGTGGCCAAAGTGGCGGCGGTGATGGTCTCCGGCCAGGAAACCGCCTACGAAAGCATTCTTGTCGACAAGCTCGGGCGGCAGATCCCGGTCGAATTCATCGTCCGGACCATGCTCAGAGGCGGCGAGCGCTTGCGCATGACCATCGTGCGGGACCTGCGCGACCAGCATGCCACGCAGGCGCACATCCACCACCTGGCCCACCGCGACACGCTGACCGGTCTGCCCAACCGCATGTCGTTCATGGAGCAACTCGATCAGCTCTTGCTCGGTGCCAAGGCCGACGGCTCGCGCATGGCGCTGCTGTTCATCGACCTGGACCACTTCAAGCGCGTCAACGATTCACTCGGGCACCTGGTCGGCGACACGCTGTTGCGCACCGTGGCGGCGCGCATCACGTCGAGCCTGCGTGCCACCGACATCGTGGCGCGTTTCGGCGGCGACGAGTTCATGGTGCTCCTGCCTGGCCTGCCCGCCAGCGGCGAGCCTGGGGCGGACGTGGAGGAGGTCGCGCAAAAACTGCTCGCGGCGATCGAGCTGCCGCTGATGGCTGAAGGCAGGCCGATCTCGGTGACGCCGTCGGTGGGCATCGCCCTGTACCCGCAAGACGGAGCGTCGCCGCACGAACTCGTCAAGCACGCCGACACGGCCATGTACTTGGCCAAATCGCGCGGACGGGCCAATTACCAGTTCTTTGATCCCGGCATGGCCAGTGCCGCCTATGCATCGCTGGTGATGGAAGGCCAGTTGGCGCAGGCACTGGAACGCGGCGAGTTCGAGTTGTACTTCCAGCCGCAGGTGTGCGCGCGCGGGGGTGCACTGGTGGGCGCCGAGGCGCTGATCCGCTGGAACCACCCGGAGCGCGGCTTGCTGCTGCCCAACGAGTTCATTCACCTGGCCGAGCGCCAGCGCCTGATGCTTCGAATCGGGCAATGGGTGTTGCAAGAGGCCGCCCGTTGCATCAAACGCTGGCATGCCATCGACCTGGGCGTGCCCACGGTGGCGGTCAACCTGTCGACGCTGCAGTTCCTGTCGCCCGGGTTCATCGATGCGGTCGCCCAGGTGCTCCCGGCCGATGGGCTGGACAGCGGCATGCTGGAGCTCGAACTCACCGAGCGGATGTTGATGGACGACATGAGCGAGGTGAAGCAACGCCTGTCTCGGCTGCGCGCGATGGGCCTGCGAATCTCGGTGGACGACTTCGGCACCGGCTACTCATCGCTGGGTCACCTGAAACACCTGCCCATCGACAAGCTGAAGATCGACCGTTCCTTCATTCGGGATCTGCCCGAGGCCCGCGATTCGGTCGCCATCGCCTCGGCCATCATCCAGATGGGGCGCAGCCTGGGCATGACGGTCATCGCCGAGGGCGTCGAAACCGCCGCTCAAGCCGAGTTCCTGGCTGCGCAGGGCTGCGACGAGTTTCAGGGCTTCCTGGTCAGCCCGGCGCTGCCGTTGATGCAATTCGAGGGTTGGGTCCTGCAGCGGCTCGCGCAACGCGGCAGGTCCGAAGCCCGGCAGGCCAACGGCGGTCCCGGCGCGGCGCAGGCCTGATACCGGGGCCAGGCGAGCGTCTACTTCTTCTTGGACGGCCGGGTCCAGCCGGAAATCGTCATCTGCTTGGCACGCGCCACCGTCAATTGACCTGCCGGCGCATCCTTGTTCAAGGTCGAGCCGCCGCCCACGGTGGCCCCGGCGCGCAAGGTCAGCGGGGCCACGAGGACGCAGTTGCTGCCCACATGGACATCCGCCTCGATCACGGTCCGATGCTTGTTGGCGCCGTCGTAATTGGCCGTGATGCTGCCCGCGCCGAAGTTGACCCGCTCGCCGACTGTCGCGTCACCGAGGTAGGCCAGGTGATTGGCCTTGGCGCCGCGCGCCAGGGTCGAGTTCTTGACTTCAACGAAGTTGCCGATGTGCACCTCTTCGCCCAGATCGGCGCCAGGGCGCAGGCGCGCAAAAGGGCCGATCAGCGAGCCCGCGCCGACCCTGACGCCGAGCGCCTCGCCGTCGATGTGGGTGAATGGGTGGATCACCGAATGCGCCGCGATCACCGCATTGCGGATCCAGCAATTCGCGCCGATGCGAACCTCGTCGCCGAGTGCGACCCGGCCTTCGAAAACACAATTGACGTCGATCTCGACATCTCGGCCCGTGAGCAGTTCGCCGCGCACGTCGAACCGCGCCGGGTCGGTCAGGCGCACGCCGGCTTCCATGAAGTCCTCGGCCAGCCGCCGTTGGTAGCGGCGTTCCAGTTCCGCCAACTGAACCGGGCTGTTGACGCCCAGCACTTCGGTTTCGTCGGCGGCCAGGGCAGCGGTCACCGCAACGCCGTCGGCGACGGCGCAAGCGACGATGTCGGTCAGGTAGTACTCGCCCTGGGCGTTGTCGTTTTTCAAGGCGGCCAACCAGCGCCGCAGGTGCGCCGTGGGCACGGCCATCATGCCGGTGTAGCCCTCGCGGATGCTTTGCTGCTGGGGTGTGGCGTCCTTGTGCTCGACGATGGCCCGCACCGAGTCGCCTTGGCGAATGATCCGGCCATACCCGCTGGGCTCGTTCAGCATCACGGTCAGCAGCGCGAGACGTGTGCCGGCGCAGGCGTCGACCAGCGCGCGCATGGTCTGAAGGCGGATGAGCGGGACGTCGCCATTGAGGATCAGGGTGGTGCCCTGTTCATGCAATGCCGGCACGGCTTGTTGCACCGCGTGTCCGGTGCCCAGTTGCGGCATCTGGCGGACAAATCTGAGACCGGGCGCCGCGACGGCTGCTTCGACCCGCTCCGCGCCATGTCCGGTGATGGTGATGATGCGCTCCGCGGCCAGGCCGGCGGCGGTCTCCAGTACGTGCTGCAAAAGGCTTCTGCCGGCCAGTTTGTGCAACACTTTGGGCAGTGCCGACTTCATGCGGGTGCCCTTTCCCGCTGCCATGATCACGATGTCCAACGCCATGGGTCGCTCCACTTTTCGAGCCTGGATTATCGCGGCGCTGTGCCTGGTGTCGTTGGTGACGGGGGCTTGCAGTACGTTACGATTTGGCTATAACCAGGCGGCCGACCTGGCCTATTGGTGGCTGGACGGGTATGTCGATTTCAACGACGCCCAAACCGTGCTGGCTCGCAACGCCATCGCCACCTGGTTCGTCTGGCACCGGAGCACGCAGTTGCCGGCCTACGCCAAACTCCTGGTGCGCGCCCAGAACGAAGTTCTGACAGACAGCACGCCGGGACAGGTGTGCGTCTGGTGGGACACCCTGAGCACCGGCATCCAGACCAGCCTGGAGCGCGCGGTGCCCGCGGCCTCCGAATTGGTGCTGAGCATCTCGCCCGCGCAGATCGAGCACATCGAACGCCGCTATGCCAAGGCGAACGCCGAATTTCGGGATGAGTTTTTGCAGTCCGACCCTTTGAAGCGGCGCAAGGAGTCGATCCGCCGAGCGACCGAACGCGCCGAACTCTTGTACGGGAAGATGCAGGAGGCTCAACGCGAGCAGATCGCCCGCCTGGTCGCGCGGTCGCCGTTCGACCCTGAACTGTGGTTCAACGAGCGCCAGCGGCGCCAGCAGGATGCACTGCAAATTCTGCGTCGCGTGGTTGCTGCGGGCATGGGGCCCGAGCAAGCCCAAGCGGCGCTGCGCGGCTACCTGGAACGTTCACGTCAATCCCCCAAAGACGAGTACCGGCAGTATTCGGAAACATTGACCACTTTCAACTGCGCCTTAGCCGCCGCGCTGCACAACTCGACCGACCCGGCGCAGCGCCAGAGCGCCGTGCAAAGGCTCAAGGGCTGGGAGTCCGATCTGCGATCCCTCAACGCAGATGCCCTGCGTTGAGCACAGGCGTCACGGCGCGATCTCCACTGTGACGCGCCGCGGGTTGATGCCGCCGGACGGGAAGTCTTTCAGCGCGGCTTCGAACATCGCCGGCAGCAGTGAGTTGATCGCCGGCGAGGCCCCGCCGTTGCTGGCGCGGGCCTCGTACAGCGGCTGGCCGGTCTTGCGGTCTCGAATCAACAAGGCGACTTCACGTTCGTAGCTCGGCGCGGCGAATTGCAGGCCGAAGCTCGGTCCCCAATACCCTCGTCCCAGCCGCGAATGGCGCGAGTACGGCCAGTGGTTCAAGCCGCCGCGCCACCAGAACGGGTCATCGAAGGGCGAGCGATCACTGGCGCTGACCCGTGCCCCCAACTGGATGCTCACATCGGCCGACTTGGCGTCGGCAGCCAGCGTGAAACCTGCCGACTCGACCGCACGCCGGGCGGCGTTTTCGAGGGCCTGTTGCTGTTCCGGACGCGCCTGCTGCGACGGCAAGCGCTCGAACACGTAACTGGCCGGTTTGCGATCGGCAGGCCACTGGCCATAGCTTGAAACGTCGCTGTCGAGGTTGCGCAGCGCCGCGCAGGCACTCAGGGCCAAGGCCGCGGCCATCAATGTAAACAACTTGAACATGACGGTGTTCTCGCGGTGACGGGCGTGTCAATCGGTTGGATGCAGTCGCAGCGCGGAAGGGCGCGCTGAAACGCAAGGATCTTCGTCATCGAAAGCCCGGTCGCCCAGCGGCTCGGCCACGCCGGTGGTTTGGAGGCCGGCAAAGGGGTAGAGGTTCCGGTCCATCAGGTGCGACGGCACGACATGGCCCATGGCGCTGAAGAGGTTGTCGACGCGGCCCGGGTGCTGCTGCTCCCAGCCGCGCAGCATTCGCTTGATCTGGACCTGTTGGAGGTTTTCCTGGTTGCCGCACAGGGTGCACGGGATGATGGGAAACCGGCGGTGCTCGGCCCAGCGTTCCAGGTCGGGCTCGGCCACACAGGCGAGCGGTCGGATGACGATGTGGCGGCCATCGTCGCTGACCAGCTTGGGCGGCATGCCCTTCATGCGGCCGCCGAAGAACATGTTCATGAACAGGGTCTGGAGCATGTCGTCGCGGTGGTGGCCGAGTGCGATCTTGGTGGCCCCCAGCTCCGTGGCGACCCGATACAGAACGCCGCGCCGCAGCCGCGAGCACAGGCTGCACATCGTCTTGCCCTCGGGGATAAGGCGCTTGACGATGGAATAGGTGTCCTGGGCGGCGATGGGGAAGGGAACCCCGCGGCCCGCCAAGTAGTCGGGCAACACCTCGGCAGGAAACCCGGGTTGCTTCTGGTCGAGGTTGACGGCGACGATGTCGAAGTGAATCGGCGCGCGTGCGCGCAGGTTGATCGGGATGTCGAGCAGGGCATGACCGTCCTTGCCACCCGAGACACAGACCATCACCTTGTCGCCGGTTTCGATCATGTTGAAGTCCACCACCGCCTGGCCGACCAGCCGGTGCAAGCGTTTGGACAGCTTGTTCACATCGACCGGCAGCCTGGATTTGGACGCCGACGCCAGCACCTCGCTCTCAAGGAAATGTGGCTCTGCCACTTTCCTTGATCCCCGCGGGGGGCGGCCGGCTTCGGCCGGCCTTGGGGCGCTCATGAGTGAACCTCTCCTTTGATTCCAAACACCTCGCAGCCCACGCCCGCGCAGTCCGGGTAGACATCAGGCTTGTCGGTCGAGACCCGCGCCGCCCGAACGTGAGGATGGGCGAGCATCGACGCGAGCAGGTCATCGCAAAGCGTTTCCTGCAAGTGGATAGGGCCTTGCAAGATTCGATCGGCGACACGCTGGCGAATGAAGTCGTAGTCGACCACTTCGTCGAGTTTGTCGTGCGTCGGGCTGGACAGCGCGAGCGGCACGTAGAGGTCGACGTTGATCAGCACCCGTTGCGGGCGTTGCTGCTCGAAGTCGTGCACGCCGATGACGATCATCACCCCATGGTCGCGCAAGAACAGCCGGCGGCATTGCATCAGGCGGGGGTCGTGGAGCAGGCTTTGCATTGTTCAGGCGGGCGGTTTGGTACGGGCCAGGTAGTGCACGTCGCGACCCTGGCCCGACAGGTGCTGCCCGCCGTCGACCAACAGCGTGGTGCCCGTGATGGCCGGGGACTGCAGCAGGAATCGCACGCTGCGCGCGATGTCTTGCGGTGTCGACGATCGGCACAGCGGCGTCAAGGTGTGCGCGACCGCGAACTCGGCATCATTCATCGAGTTCGACGGCAACGTCACGCCCGGCGCCACGCCGCACACCCGCAGCTGCGGGGCCAGGGTCTGGGCCAGCATGACGGTGGCCGATTCGAGGGCGGCCTTGGACAGGGTGTAGGAAAAGTAATCGGGGTTCGGGTTCCAGAGTTTCTGGTCGAGCAGGTTGACCACGCAGCCGATTTCGGCGCACCCGGACAGGTGGCCATGAAGCGCTTGCGCCAGCAACACCGCCGGCCCGGTGTTGACCCGCCAATGCGCCTCCATCGTGGCATAGGTGAACGTGGCCGGCGTGTCGTACTGGAACGTCGAGGCGTTGTTCACGATGGCGTCCAGGCGCTTGAAGCGCGAGACGACGCTGGGCACCAAGGCGCGGCACGCCGCTTCATTTGAGAGCTCGGCCTGAAACGATTGCGCGTTCGCACCCAGGGCTTTCAGGTCGGACACCGTGACCTCGGCGTCTGCGCCGGAGCGATGGAAATGCACGGCAATGTCGTAGCCATTCGCGGCCAGGTCCAGCGCGATGGAGCGGCCCAGGCGCCTGGCGGCACCGGTGACCAAAACGACGGGTCGAGAAGACATGGTTCCTACAATGCAGCGATGCATCCAAACACAAGCGCCAGTGTATCGGCGGCGCTGTCACGACTGATCAAAGAAGCGATTGCAGGCAACCTGGGCTGGTTGCCTTTCGACCGTTTCATGGCGATGGCTTTGTACGCACCAGGCCTGGGTTACTACGCCAACGCCGGCCTAAAGTTCGGGCTGATGCCGTCAACGGGCAGCGACTTCGTCACCGCGCCGGAGTTGTCGCCGCTGTTCGGCCGCGCGCTGGCGCGCCAATTGGCGCAGGCGCTGCAGGCCACCGGCACCGACGAGATCTGGGAGTTCGGCGCGGGCTCGGGCGCGCTGGCGCTGCACCTGCTCGACGCGCTGGGCGAGCGGGTCGGTCGCTACACCATCGTCGACCTTTCCGCCAGCTTGCGCGAGCGGCAGCGCGAGCGGCTGGCAGGTCATGCCGCCAAGGTGCGATGGGTCGATGCCTTGCCGGACCAACTGCAAGGGGTGATTGTCGGCAACGAAGTCCTGGATGCGATTCCGGTGCAGCTTTTGCATTTCAACGGCTCGGCCTGGCTGGAGCGTGGCGTGGTGCTGCACGAGCAGGCGCTGGCCTGGGGAGACCGGCCGACAACGATGTCCGCGCCGTTTGATGACCCGGTCGCCGCCGGCACCTTGACCGAGGTGCACGTGCAGGCCGAAGCCTTCATCGCAACGCTGGCCGACCGGCTGACCCGGGGCGCCGCCTTTTTCATCGACTATGGCTTCCCGCAAGCCGAGTACTACCATCGGCAACGCAACGGCGGCACGCTGATGTGTCACCGAGCGCACCAGGTCGACTCGGACCCGTTGGTCGACCTGGGCCTGAAAGACATCACCGCTCATGTCAACTTCACCGGCATTGCGCTGGCCGGGCAAGAGGCCGGGCTCCACGTGCTGGGCTACCTGAGCCAGGCGCGTTTCCTGCTGAACTGTGGTTTGCTGGACTTGCTTCAGGGGGCCGATGCGCGGACGAATGC
>JAYSVE010000350.1:0-1851 GCA_043718725.1 Methylibium sp. | reverse complement strand
TTTCCTTGCCCTCGGGCGTGTCGCGGCTCAAGGCCAGCAGCGCCGAGGCGAGCTTTTCGCGCAGCGCGGCGGGCATGTCGGCGTGCACGGTCCAGTTGTAGTCGTAGTAGGTCGGCGTGGTGAAGAAGACGCTGACCTTGGTGGTGTCGACCTTCTTGTCCGCGACGAACTTGTCCCACACCGAGATGTTGAGCGCGCCGGCCTGCACCTTGCCGGAGGCCACGGCCGCGATCGTCGCGTCGTGCGCGCCGCTGTAGGCGACGCGTTTGAAATCCTTGTCGGGGTCGACCCCGGCTTGCAACAGGAAGCTGCGCGGCATCAGGTGGCCGGAGGTGCTGCTTTGCGAGCCGAAGCTCACGTCCTTACCCTTCAGGTCGGCCAGCGTCTTGATGGCCGGGTCGGCGGTGATGAACACCGAACGGAATTTCTCGTCTTCCTCGCGCTGCACGATGGGGATCATCTTGCCGCCCGAACGCGCGTGCGCCTGGATGAAGGTGAAGCCGCCGAACCAGGCCATGTCCACCTTCTTGTTGACCAGAACCTCCACCGCTGCGGCGTAGTCGGTGACCGGCGTGTATTCGACCTTCATGCCCAGCTTGGCTTCGAGGTACTTGAGCAGCGGCCCGGCCTTGCGCGCCAACTCGGTAGGGGATTCGTCGGGAATGGCGGTGATGCGGAAGACCTGCTGCGAATGGGCGTTGAGGCCAAACGTCAGCAGCGCGCAAGACAGCAGCGAACGAAACGTGCGGGACGGGGACAGGTTGATCATGGGGTCTCTCCAGGGCAATGGGGGTTACGGGGTTCGAAGCCCCGCATTGGAACGCATCTTTGCGGACGGCGCTGGTGCCCTGCTACATTCCCGCGCCTGACCTATGTCGTCCAAGGCGCGCAATGCTTTCTCCGGAGTTTCACCAATTGCACGACGTCGAATCGACGTCGCTCGCGGCGGAAGCCGTTGCCGGCCTGTTGGCCACGCCTGCGCATGCCTCGCCAAAGTTCTTCTACGACGCCCTCGGCTCCAGGTTGTTCGACGCCATCACCGAGCTTGACGAGTACTACCCGACGCGCACCGAGGCCGCCATTGTGCAGGCCAGCATCGTCGCCATCGCCGCGGCGGTGCGCCAGACGCTGGGCACCGACTACAGCCTGATCGACCTTGGCGCGGGCAACTGCGCCAAGGCGGCCGCTCTCTTTGAGCCGCTCGCGCCGCGCCGCTATGTGGCGCTGGACATCTCGGTCGATTTCCTGCGCCGGTCTCTCGAAGCGCTGCAGCGCCTGCATCCGAGCATTGCCATGGCCGGCGTCGGGCTGGACTTCTCGGCGCGGCTGGCCCTGCCGGCCGCGTTGTGCCCGGGGGCCGCTCTGGTGTTCTACCCGGGCTCGAGCATCGGCAACTTCGAGCCGAGCGCCGCGCTGCGCCTGCTGCGCGAGGCGCGGGCCTTGTCCAACGGCGGCATGCTGTTGATCGGCGTCGACCTGGTCAAGCCCGCCGCGGTGCTGGAAGCCGCCTACGACGACGCCCTGGGCGTGACCGCGGCGTTCAACCTGAACCTGCTGCGGCACCTGAACCGGCTGATCGACAGCGACTTCCACCTGCGCGAATGGCAGCACTTTGCGCTGTTCAACCCGACCGAATCGCGCATCGAGATGCATCTGCGGGCGCGCCACGCCATCACCGTGCGCTGGCCGGACGGTGAACGCCGCTTCGTGCCCGGTGAACGCATTCACACCGAAAGTTCCTACAAATGGCGGCGCGAGGATTTCGAGTCCTTGTTGAACGACGCCGGCTTCCGCAAGGTGACGGCCTGGACCGATCCGAACCAATGGTTTGGGCTGTTCCTGGCGCATTGA
>JAYSVE010000349.1:0-1852 GCA_043718725.1 Methylibium sp. | reverse complement strand
GCGAACCGGGTGCGAAAACTCTCGCGCTCTGGGGCGAGAGCCAGTGTCGCGTTGGGCACAATCGGCACCGGAGGCCCCCCGGATGCTTATCACCTATGCCCACTGTCAAGGGCGCAAGTTCACGCAGGTCCTGAGTCGGGCCGAGCAAAAGCAGTACGGCCAGTTCATGACCCCGCCGAGCATCGCCGGTTTTATGGCGTTGCGGATGGTGGCGGGTGTCGACCTGCATCACGTGCGCGTTCTCGACCCGGCTGCGGGCGCGGGGATTCTCGCGGCGGCGGTCGTCGAGGCCTTGTTGGCGAGGGCGGTTCGGCCGCAGCGAATCGAGTTGTCGATGTTCGAACTGGATGCGCGGCTGCTGCCTGCACTGCGCCAACTCGAGGCCCGCATGCACGAGGCCTGCCGGGCCGAAGGTGTGGAGTTCGACTGCTCCATCGCGAACGCCGATTTCCTGCTGTCGGACCTCGCCCTGTCAGGCCAGCCGGTGGACGGCTTGTTGACGATCGCCAACCCGCCGTTCTTCAAACTGAACAAGGCCCATGACATTCGCGCCCAGGCGCATGCCTATGCCGTGCATGGCCAGCCCAACATCTACAGCCTGTTCATGGCGGCGTGCGCAAGGCTGACGCCCGCCAACGGCAGATGGTGCTTCATCACGCCACGCTCGTGGATGGCCGGCGCTTACTTCAAGGCGGCGCGTCAGTCGCTGCTGCGTCATCTGAACCTGGACAGCCTGCATGCCTTCGACAGCCGCAAGGAGGGGTTCGAGGAAGACGCCGTGTTGCAGGAAACCGTGATCGCGTGGGCCACCGGAAGAAGTGTTGCGGATGCGGGAGCCAGCGTTCTGCTCACCCGCAGCCGCGGCGCCGAGGACCTCGATGCGGCGCAGGTGATTGCACTGCCCAGGCAGCGAATCGTCGGCGCGGACGACGAGGCCATGCTGTCATTGCCGGCAGAAGGCGTCGACCCGTTCGAGGGGTGGACAGCGACGCTTGCCACCTTCGGGCTGGAGGTCTCCACCGGGCCGGTTATCGCTTTTCGCGCCGCCGAATACATCCGTGAGCGGAGTGAGCCCGGCACCGTTCCGCTGCTTTGGCTTCAACACATCGGGCAGCAGCAGATCTTCTGGCCGGTGCAGAAGAAGCGTGAGCACATGCTGGCCAGCGCCGCGAACGCCTGGATGATGGTCAGGAACGAGCCGATGGTTGTCATGCGTCGCTTCTCGCCGAAAGAGGACGAGCGACGGGTGACCTGCGCGGCCTACTGCGGCCGGCTCCCGGGCCACGTCCTGGGACTGGAAAACCACCTCAACTACATCCATCGGCCCGGCGGGCGCATGACCGTATCCGAAGCTCGCGGGCTTTCGGGCTTCCTCGCGAGCCGCGTGGTCGATGGTCACTTCCGAGCGCTCTGCGGCAGCACCCAGGTCAATGCCACCGAGTTGCGTCGACTGCCACTGCCGCCATTGAAGGTGATCGAGGCCATTGGCAGCCGCCTGTCCGAAAAGCCGAGCCTGATCGAGATCGACGCCGTGGTCGACCGTGCCCTGGGCATAGAGGCCGGCGAGAGAAGCGCTGCATGAGCCTGGCGGCGTTGGTTTCGCCGGAAGAAGTTCGCGCGCGTCTCGAGATGATTTTCCCGGCGGAGTTTCCCGATCGGACGATCCTCGTCGGCCTCAGCGCTGCACGCACCGTGTTCGTTGCGCTGTATGGCGGGTTTGTCGATGGCGCGCGTTGCTTCCGTCCCTCGACGATCATCAACTTCAGCAATGAACAAGCGGCCCTCGCAAGCGACGCGCAGCGCGAGACTTGGGCCAGCGAATGCCATAAAGCCCGCTTCCAAGCCGCGGGAA
>JAYSVE010000348.1:0-10339 GCA_043718725.1 Methylibium sp. | reverse complement strand
GCCGGCCATGAAGTCGAGATCGTCACGGCTGAATCCGTCGCGCAGGCGCGACGCGAAACACATCGTCCCGACCACCTGCTCGCCGCCCAACAGCGGGTAGCAACTGCAGGCGCGCGCACCGAGCGCGCGCATGCCGTGCGCGGCAGGGTCGGTGGTCTGTTGCAAATCGTCGCGGTAGATCGGCAGGCCCATCTGGGCCACCTGCCCCCACAGTGCTTCGCCGATGCAAAGCGAATCGAGCCGCACCTGCGCGCCGCGGTCCAGCCCCACGCTGGCTTGCAGCCGCAGCACCGGCCCGTCCGCGCCGGCCTGGATGAGGTGGTGAAGCTGGATGTCGGCGTCGACGAGCGCGCCGATGCGCTCAAACAACGAGGGCGTGTTGTCTGACCCGCCCGACGCGGCCCGCGCGACCTCGCCAAAGAGTTTCTGACGGGAGCGTTGGCGGTTCAGCGCGCGCGTCATCGCGTGCTGCTCAACGGCGTTTTCGACCGCGCGCGTGAGGCTCTCGGCGCCCAGCCAGGCCTTGCCGACGTAGTCTTGCGCGCCGGCCCGCAGCACGGCCCGATTCGCGTCACCCAGCGCCGCGTCGGTCAGGACCACCACTGGCAGCCGCGGCAGGTCGTCGGCGTCGCGCACCAGCCTGGCCAGCACGTCGAGCGCATTGCCGTCGGGCAATTCGAAGTCGAGCAGCATGCAGTCGAACAGCGGCGCCTGGGCGGACAGCAACACCGCCTGGTCGGCCCGTGCGGCTTCGCTGAACTGGTAGCGCCGCTGCGAGCCGCCCAGCAGTGCGGCTTTGGCGTCGGCGCGATCCTGCGGGTTGTCGTCGACCAGCAAAATGCGCCACGGGCGCTCTGTGACCGCGGTCATGGACGGTTGCTCCCGAAAGCTTGCAAGGCGCGCGAATCCGGCAGCACCACCTGCCTCAGCCAGTCGTCGACGATGCCGGCCCGTAACTCGCCGGTGGCGTCGGCACGGAAGTGATAGATCATCACCTGGTCTGCCGACCCCCCCCTCGCGAGGCGCCGGGTCAGGCCGCCCAAGACGCGCCAGCGGCGGTCATCGGCGCGCGTCCCAACTGCTCACGCCAGTGCCGAACACGACCGCTCTGGCGGCTTGCCAGCGGTTTGCCTGGTCAAGCGATCAGTTCTTGCCGAACTTGGTCTTGGCGGCCGTCATGCAACCGGACTTTGCATCGCCCGCCAGGGCGTCGCACTTTTCAGCCGCCACCTTGTACTCCGCATCGCGCTTGTCGTCCTTGGCTTCGGTCTTTGCCTCGCTCACCTGCTTGCCCAGCTTGGCGTCGGCCAGTGCCTTGGTTTCATTCGCCTTGGCCTGCTTGACGCAGACATCCTTGTCGTTGCCCGCCTTGTCGTCGCACTTTTCCTTCTCGACCGCGTAGGTCGATTCGGCACGGGCGACGAGGATATTGGTCTGGTCATTCGGCTTGCCGGTGTAGCCGTACTCCAGCTCGGCGCGCGCCACTTTCTCGCGCGCCTTGGCTTCCTCGGTGCAAACGTCCTTGGCGTTGGCGGACATCGATTTGCAGCTTTCCTTGGCGGACTTGTAGCTGGCGCTGATGCGGGACTTTTCCGCCGTGTAGTCGGCCTTGGCCATGGTCGCCGCTTGGGCGACCGGCAACACGAACAGGGCAGTGACGGCCAACAACGCTTTGAGATTGAAGTTTTGATTCATGAATCACCTTTGATGTTTGATGAAAGAAACAGTGCCGACGGCCGCGGACCGGCGCGTCGTGCTCACTCGTCAAACTGCCTGCCGCCGAAAACAACGAACTCGCGCAGATCTTCGTTCGAGTTCGCCATCGCCAGCCAGACCCAGGCGGCCATGGCCGTGACGGGGAGGATGGCGAACACGGCGACCAACAGCGGCACGATGTCCATGGCGACATCCTTTCAAGCAGGCAGTAACGATGGAACAAGTATCCAAAGCCGCTGGGCGCGGGCCAAGCGGACTGCACCGCATGTCGACGTAGCGTTTGTCCTACGCGCGCGGCTCGCCCTGGTCATTGACGGTGATGGTCGCGCCGGGCGCCGTGGTCATCTGGATGCGATGCTCGACACCGCGGAACGAATAGGTGACATCCCAATAGTCGGGGCGACCCTGGCCCGGCGCCGTGGAGCAGCGCTGCACGTTTTGCGTCGGCCCGGCGCCGCCCCGGCCGATGTTGGCACCGACCGCGGCCCCGGCCACCGCACCGCCCGCGGTGGCGACGTCCTGGCCGCGTCCGCCACCGACCTGGTGGCCGAGGATGCCACCCAGGATCGCGCCGGCGATGGCCGCGCCCACGTTGGCGCCGCCGCGCTCCTGGCTGATTCGTTCCTGCTCGACCCAGCAGCGCTGCTCGGGCGTGCCGAGCACGGCGCGCACCGAGGTGATGTCGGCCTGGTACAGGCGTTCGTTGCCGCGTCGACGCGCGTCATAGACCGGCTGCGGGACGGGTGCATAGCGGTCGTCGTCGAAACGCGAGGTGGCACCGACGGTGCGCACCGACGACACCTGGTCGCCCAAACGCATCGCCTCCAGCGACGGATACCTGCCGGGGCGCAGCACCACGCACTGGCCGCCGAACCGGGCCTCTTCACAGACTTCCCAGCGCTGGCCGACGACCACCACCGACGAGGCGCGGTCATTGAAGCCGAAGCGCTCGAAATTGGCCACCGGGCGTTCGGTGGTGAACGAGCGGCCCTGGAAACCTTCGCGCTCGTAAAACGTCACCTGCGCGGCCAGCGGCTCGGGCGCCATGCGATCGTTCTCGACGCGTGAGTCGCGCCTCACGTCGCGCACCGACGAAACGCGGTCGTTCAGGCCCATCGCCGACAGCGACGGGTAGCTGCCGCGCCGCAGGACGACACACCGGCCGGTGAACTGCATGTCCTCGCAGACCTCCCAGCGGCCACGCGTCACAACCACCGACGAGGCGCGGTCGTTGTAGCCATAGTGCTCGAAATTTTCAACCGGCCTGTCGGTGTCGAACGTGCGGCCGGCATAGCCGTCGTGTTCAAAAAAGGTGACCTGGGAGATCGCGTGGGCGGTGACGCTGGCCACACAGGTTGCCAACGCAAGCTTGAGAAATGACTTCATGACGGACTCCCGTTGAAGAATCATGAACGGCGGCCTCGATGGCCTGGCGAAGTTCATTTTGTTCAACGAGTGTGTGCAGGCGGGTGCCGATTCGCCAGCGGACAGGGCCGTCGATGGGCGTAGTACGCGTCCTACGGGCGCGCCGCGAGAACGGCCGAAGGCGCCCACGCCCTTGCGCGCGCCATGCCGCAGCCAGCGCGCCGAGGGTCGATGGGGCGGCTCAGTCTTTGAGCTTCTTGTAGGTGCGATCCGCCTCGGCGCTTCGGTCGGTGTCCTGGATGCCGTTGCTCAGGTCCTTGAAGGCCTGCTTCATCGGCGCGCTGGCGATGCCACCGGTCGTCCCCACCGATTCATCGCGTTCATGGGGGAGCGGCAACTTCGTGACCACGCGCGTCACAGCACCGGGTGCGCGAACGCGGATGATGGACTTTCTGGCTGAAGTGGGTGTTGGCTTGTTCATTGCAGACCGGAGTTGTGGAGATGCGACAAGGGATGCGCCGCAACACCGATGGAGCGGGCTAGACGGCCATCCAGAACCATGCAAACAACCCGAACATCGGGAGGACAGCAATGGCGGCGGCGAACAGGGCAATGGTTTTCATGCTTGCTCCTTGGGAGTTGGACCGCTTGACACGCCCAGTATCGAAAAACCCGCAGCCAGCCACCAGCGGACGACGCCGCGTGCCGCGGTAGTGCTTGTCCTACCGCGGGGTCCGACGCGGTGCTGTCCTACGGTGGTGTTTCTCCCGAACCGACTGCGCGCCGGCCGCAGGCCTGTTTCAATTCAGCACGCGGACCCCGACGCGTTTGTCTGCCCAGCCCTTAGACCCGACGTGTTTCCAAAATCCGATGCATCAAATCAGGCTTTGCCCCAACGGCATTCTTCGGTCCGGCTCGGCTTTTGATTTCGAAGCCATCGAGCGGGTCGATCCGGGGCCGGCAGCATCGCCTGTAGGAAATGTCCGACGCTGTGTTGCGCGTTCGCCGCCTTGCCAGAAGGCGGCCTCAAAGGCAAGCTTGCGTGGGGTTAGCATGTCCGGAACGTCGGTGACACCGCGCGCTCATCCCGGCGCGCAACCTGTCCGGACGGTTTCGTCCCCGAAAGCGATGGATCCGAACGGCACGCCGCACCCCATGCCTCAGCTCAAGACCTACATCGTCGAAGACAGTCAAATCATTCGCGAGAACCTGATCGGCACGCTCGAGGAACTGGGGCCGGTCGAGGTGGTGGGAACGGCAGAAGACGAGACGACCGCGGTGCAGTGGCTCACCCGCCCAGGCAACGATTTCGACCTGGTCATCGTCGACATCTTCCTCAAGGGGGGCTCGGGGCTGGGGGTGCTCCGCGCCGCACATGCGCTGCCCAGGCCACACGTCCTCGTCGTGCTGAGCAACTACGCGACCCAGGACATGCGCCGCAAGTGCATCGAGTTGGGGGCCGACCGGGTGTTCGACAAATCCAACGAGATCGACTCGCTGATCCATTACTGCACTAGGCTGGCGTCCGGAGAAACTGGAACGGGCAGTTTGTCATGATGGCGCCGGGCCCGCCGCCGGGCGGCGAGGTGCAAGAACCTCCTGCCGCGCGGCGCAATGGCCCGTCCCCGCTGGCCTTATTGAATCAGGCCGTTCTTCAAGGCGTAGTAGGTCAGGTCGCTGTTCGATGCGAGCTTCATTTTTTCCATCACCCGGGTGCGGTAGGTGCTCACGGTCTTGACGCTGAGCGACATGCTGTCGGCCATGTGCCCGATGGTTTCGCCTTTGGCCAGGCGCAGGAAGACCTGCAATTCGCGTTCGGACAGTTGCTCGTGCAAAGGCTTGTCGACGCCCCCGCTCAAGCCGTCGGCCAGCCGCTCGGCCACGCCGGCGGTGATGTACTTGCGCCCCCGGTAAACGGTGCGGATGGCCTTGACGATTTCCTCCGGGTCGCAGTCCTTGTTCAGGTAGCCACTGGCGCCCTGGCGCAACAAGGTCGTCGCGTAATGTTCTTCCGGAAAGCCGCTCAAGATGAGCACGGGCAGGTCGGGTGCGCGGGCCCGGATGGCCGCGAGCGCGTCGACCCCGCTCTGGTCAGGCATCGAAATGTCCATCACGACGACATCGACCTCGCCCTTGCGAACGATGTCCAGCGCCTCCCTGCCGTTGGCCGCTTCGGCGACAACGGTGAAGTCGATCTGGTCGGCAAAGAACTGGCGCAACCCGGCACGCACCATGGCATGGTCGTCAACAATTGCAATTCGAATCATGATGTTCTTGCAGTGGTCCGGACCGGATGATCCCACGTTTCAAAAGGCGCACTTGAAGATGGATGTCATCACCGCGATCCGGCGCAGTCGGCTGGTTCTGCCGATGGCCTTGCTCGCCGCTGCCGGGATGTTGTTCATCAGCGAAGGCTCCTACATGCGGGCGGTCAACGCGACCGACTCCTTGCGGGGCATGGCCGAGGCTCGCGCGCAGATCAGTACGCTGCTGCAAGGCGTGGTCGATGCCGAAACCGGGCAGCGCGGCTACCTGCTGACCGACCGCAAGGAATACCTGCAGCCGTATCGAAACGCACTCGATCAGATCGGCAAGTCCTTCGAGTTCTTGCGCAAGCACTACCCGCCGGATGCGAATGAGCAGCAGAACCTGGGCGACCTTCATGCCCTGACGCAAGCGCGGCTTTCGGTGCTTGCCGAAACCATCCGCCTGAAGAGCGAAAGCAAGGGCGATCTGGCGGCTGACGTCCTCATGAGCGGCATTGGCGATGAACAGATGGCAGCGATTCGCGCGCGGGCCGCCGAGATGCTGGCCCGTGAAGACGCCAGGGTCCTGAAGCGCCGTGACGCGATCTACCACAACCTGCTGCTCAACCGCATCGGCGTGGCGGCGTTGACCTTGTTCAGCCTGCTGGCCCTGGTGCTGTACCTGCGCCGCAGCGCCGCGTCCGACCGGCAGCAGGTCGAACAGCAACGGCTGCTGCTGGCCGAACGCGACCGGCTCGAAGTGCTGGTCGCGCAGCGCACCGAGGTGCTGACCGAGCTGACGCGCCACCTGAGTTCGGCGCGTGAAGACGAACGCGGCCGGTTGGCGCGCGAATTGCACGATGAACTGGGCGCGCTGCTCACCTCGGCCAAACTGGACGCGGCGCGCATCAAGTCGCGCCTCGCCGGCAGCGCGCCCGACGCGCAGGAGCGGCTGGCCCACCTGGTCGAAACGCTCAACAGCGGTATTGCGCTGAAGCGCCGGATCATCGAGGACTTGCGTCCTTCGGCCTTGAGCAACCTGGGCCTGGTGGCAACGCTCGAAATCCTCATGCGCGAATTCTCGACCGGCTCCGGCATGCCAGCTCATTGCACGCTGGAGCCGGTGCGGCTGGACGCCAACAGCGACCTGGTGGTGTACCGCGTCGTCCAGGAGGCCATCACCAACATCAGCAAACACGCCAAGGCGGGCCAGGTGTGGGTCGGCCTGGGCCCCAGCCAGGGCCGCGTCGAAGTGTCGGTGCGCGACGACGGCTTGGGGTTCAACCCGACCGCCAGCCCGCGCTCGGCGCACGGGCTGATGGGCATGCGCTTTCGCGTCGAGTCGGTGGGCGGCGCGCTGGTCGTTGAGTCGGCGCCGGGCCAGGGCACGCTGATCCGGGTCACGCTGCCGGAGAGCCCGGTGCCCGCGTTGGCGTGAATCAACGTGGTGGGTCGCCGCCAGGCGGCCCGCTGAACCTGGGCCGAGGCGCGTGCCCGTGAACCCATGGCGCTGTCAGTGCCCTCCTACGCGGCCACCCGCCCTCGCCTCACAACGCCACGGCAACGCAGCCTATCGCCAACAAGGCGGGCGTCGTCGAAACTTGAAACATCGCAGCATCAGGCGTTGCGATCTTTTAGCCCCGGGCGCTCAGACGCTCGCCAACCGGAGACTTTTCATGCTGCATTACGCCGTCGTGTTTTTTGTGATCGCACTCATCGCCGCCGTGTTCGGGTTCGGCGGCATCGCCGCCAGCGCAGTGGGCATCGGCAAGATCCTGTTCATCGTGTTCGCGATCCTGGCCGTGGCCACGTTCCTCTTCGGCCTGATCAAAAAGGGCTAGCGCGCGGCGCCCCGCCCTTCAAGCAGATTCAAGCCCATCGACTCGAAACCCAACCCCAAGGAGTACTTCCATGAACATCAACAAGCCCTATGAACCCGGCAACACCCTTGCCGACCAGGCCGCGACCACCGCCGACCAGGCGATCAGGTCGACCCAGCGCGGCGCCAACGAGGCGCTCAACGGCCTGGCCGAAGGTGTGGAAGACCTGCGCAACAAGGCGGCGCCGCTGCTGAACCGCGCCACCGAGCAAGCCGGCGCGATGGCCCAGCGCGGCGTCGACGCCGTGCGCGAGACCACCCAGCAAGTTCGCGACAAGGCGGTGCGCGCGTCCGACTCGACGGTGGCCTACATCAAGGACGAACCGGTCAAGTCGATGTTGATCGCCGCGGCGACCGGCGCCGTGCTGATGGCGCTGGTCAGCATGATGGGTTCACGCCATCGCGGCTGATCGTCAAACGCACTGCTTGCCAACCGCCCGGTCATGACTTGCGTCTGACCGGGCATCAACGTCTGGGGTGAAGTCCATCATGTTGCATCCCCTGCTGCACCTCATCGCCACCCAGCCGCACTTGCTGGCGGACCACGCCGAGGCCTATGCCGAGCTGGTGTCGGACGAAGTCGTCAAGCTCTCGAGCGGCTGGAAGCGCCAGGCCCTTTACACCACCTTGGGGCTGGTCGGCCTGCTGGTCGGCGCGATCCTCGCGGGCGTTTCGATCCTGCTGTGGGCCGTCGTCCCGACCGCCGACATCCTGGCCCCCTGGGCCATGTTCGTCGTGCCGATGACGCCGCTGCTGCTGGCGCTGGTGTGTTTGTTGCTGGCGCGCACCCCGAGCAAGGCCAGTGCATTCGAGAACGTGCGCCGCCAGGTCCGGGCCGATTTGCTGATGTTTCGCGAGGCCGGCGCGTCATGACAGCACCAATATTCACGCCGGTGCGCCGAGTTCGGACATGAATGCCATTCTGAGCGGGTCAGCGCCACCGAAATTGCTGGCGCGTGACCTCGGAGGCGAGCCCACCCTGGCCGTGCCCACGGCGGCTGAACGGCTGGAGTTCTCGCGCGCCAGGATGCGCCAGGCGATGCGGTCTCCGCCGCCCTCGCAGGCCAGGGGCGCGGCGGCGAGCACGGCCGACCCCGCAATGTCGTGGATCAACAGCCTGCGGACTTTTCCCGGTGCCTCGGTGGTGATCGATGCCGTGCAAGCCTGGTGGTTGCACCATCCGGTGCGAATGGCGAGCATGGTGGCCGCCGAGGCCGCGACCAGCTTGGCCCGACCGATGGCGCAGCGTCATCCATTGCAGTTGGTGTTTTGCGCCTTTGCCGTCGGCGCCTTGTTCAGTTGGAGCCGACCCTGGCGCTGGCTCCTCAAGCCGGCCCTGTTCGCCGGCCTGCTGCCGCAACTGGTGTCCAAGGTCATGACCGTGGTGCCGCCCCGCACCTGGATGGGCTTGATCAACAGTTTTGTGCAGAACCACGGCACGGGCCGATCCAGGCCGCTGGACTGACGACTCAGCCGGCCGGGGCGCGGCCCCCACCGGGTCCCCGGTCGGCAAGTTCACAACGGCAACGCCAAGCGGCCTCAGCCGTTCTCGCCGAAAAATTCGAAGCCGGATTGTTGGCGCTTGGCGCGGAACATCGCCTGGTCGGCATTCTTCAAAAGCACCGATGGATCGCTGCCATGGTTCGGACAAATGGCAATGCCGATGCTGGGCCGAACGTTCAAACTGGCCTTGCCGATCTTGAACGGGGCGGACACCGCGCGCACCAGCTTGTTGGCCAAATGGGTGAGTTGTTCGCGGCCGGTCAGGCCGATCAACAGGCAGGCAAATTCGTCGCCACCGAGGCGGCCGATCAAGTCGTCGGCCCGCACCGCCCGGGTCAGGCGCACGGCGACGATGCGCAGCAATTGGTCGCCCGCGTCGTGCCCATGTTCATCGTTGATTTGCTTGAAGCCGTCGAGGTCGAGGTACAGGACGGCCAGCGGCTGTCTCTCGCCTTGCCCTTGTGCCAGAGCCTGTTCGAGGCGGCCGTGGAAAAAGCTCCGGTTCGGCAGCGCCGTCAGGCTGTCGTGCAGGGCCAGGTGACGCGCCAGCCTTTCGCCCGCCTGGGTGCCAACGAGTTCCGCGCGGGCCTGCGCCAATGCCGCCTGGGTGTCGAAGACTTCCATCTCCAGTTGCTGGCGCCGGCTGAGCTCATGGGTCAGCGTCTCCTGCAACTGGTCCAGCGCCAGTACGCATTCCAGGACGCTGGTTCGAACCTGGTTCAATTCGGAATGGGCGCGCTGTTCAGGCAGGTGGCCCATGCGTTGCGCAACACTGCTTTGCAGTCGCGCCTTCACCGCGTTCAGAAGATCTTCCAGGTCGCCGATGGCGACATCTGCCGGCAAGGCGGGCAATTGGGCCCGCTGGGGGCGCGCCGGGTCTTTGCCATGGCCGGCGTCGATCTGGGTTCTGTTCGCGTCTTCGCCTGCAATCTGGTTCGCCCAGCCGGAGGTGATTTCATGGCGGTTCAACATGGCGAAAACCTCGGTCTCAGAGTGGGCGGTCAAGCCCTGCCGGCGCGCCATGGCTCAAGCTTCCTTGACCGGGCGCGGCGGCGCCGGTTGTCCCGGCACGGCCAGCGGAATGCGCCCGACCAGCAGCGGCGCTATTGCGGCCCTCACCGGGCCCGGTTTGCGTGCCGGCAGCCCGGTGTGGGGCGCGGTTGCCGTGGTGTCGTCGGGCTGTGGCGCAACGCCCGGGCTGGATCGGTTCGGAGCAATTGCCATGGTGTCGCAATCTTTTTTGGAGGGTGGATGAACAGCGACGGCGTGGCGGTTCGCCCGCGCGTGAGGTGGGTGCCCCGTCGTCAGCACCGGCCTATTGAGCCCGACGGTAACCCACCCCTCTGTGCGCTAGCGCACTCAATTGTTAGCCGTGGGACTCGGCGCGGGAGGATTCGTGCGGTATGTCGCAGACCGGTGCAGTGGCGGCATGCGCCGACCACCGACCACCCGGGCCCGCACCTCAAGGCAAACACCCCCCGCCGGGCTAGGCCGTCACCGAACTGATGGCCGGATCACTCAACAAGGCCAGTGCCGCGTCCAGGCTCGGGCCCGACGGCGCGGCGGCGGCGGCTCTCAGCGCGTCGGCGACATCAACCTGGCCGACCCGTTCGCTGGCACGGGCCAGGTG
>JAYSVE010000347.1:0-4289 GCA_043718725.1 Methylibium sp. | reverse complement strand
CACCGAGGTCGGCAGCGGCGAGCAGGCGTTGCAAATGCTGTCGAAATGGGTGCCCGACGCCATCATGCTGGATGCCTTGATGCCCGGACTGGACGGCTTCGAGACCTGCCGCAGGCTGCGCGCGATGCCGGGATTCGAGTCGATTCCGGTGTTGATGTTGACCGGCCTGGACGATGACGCTTCCATTTCGCGCGCCTACGAGGCCGGTGCAACCGACTTCTTCGTCAAGTCCAATCAATGGAGTCTGCTGGCCGGCAGGTTGCGCCATTTGCTGCGGTCGTCGCGCACGCGCATGGAACTCGAGCGCAGCAAGTCCAAGCTGGCACGCGCACAGGACCTGGCCCGCATGGGCAGTTTCGATTGGAAAAAGGGCGCCGGCGGGCCGCGATTCTCCGCCGAAGCACTGCGGGTCCTGGGCCATGGCCCCGCTGAGCTTCTCCGGTTTCGAAGCCTGTTGCGCATGGTGCCCGTCGATGACCGCAGCGCGTTGTTCACGCTGCTCAGCGACGTCATCCGGCACAGCTCGATGCTTTTTACCGACGTCGCCGTGACATTGCCCGATGGGCGCCAACGAGTCATCCACGCTGAAGCCGAGCCCGAATTCAATGAACTCGGCAAACTGGTCGGCTACACCGGAATCCTGCAGGACCTGACCGACCGGCGCATGGCCGAGGACAAGATCCGCCATCTGGCCAATTTCGACACCCTGACCGGTTTGCCCAATCGGCGCCAGATGATCTGGCGCACCGAACGGGCGTTGGAGCATGCCCGCCGCCTGAACCACCAGGTCGCCCTGTTGCTGATCGCCCTGGACCGCTTCAAGGTCATCAACGACACGCTCGGGCACGCCGCGGGTGATGAATTGTTGATGGAGGTGTCGCGCCGTTTGCGTTCATGCGTGCGGCACTCCGACCAGGTGTTGGAAACCTCGCTCGAAGCCAATGCGTCAGGCTCGCACCGCACGCTGGAAGCCATCGCGCGCCTGGGCGGCGACGAGTTCGTCGCGTTGCTGCCCGAGGTCGTGGACGAGGGTGATGCCGAGCGCGTGGCGGCGCGAATTCTGGAATTGATGCGTGAGCCGATCATCATCGGTGGGCAAGAATGCTTCGTTACCGCCAGCGTGGGGATTGCGGTCTATCCGCGCGATGGCAATACGGTGGCCGACCTGCTGCGAAATTCAGACGTCGCCATGCATTCGGTCAAGGCGGGCGGGCGCAATGCGTCGTCGATATTCAACCCCGCGCTGCTCGGTCGGGGCCGCGAAAAGCTTGAGATGGAAAGTGCGCTGCACAAGGCCATCGAACGCAATGAGCTGGTGCTGCACTACCAGCCGAAGATCGATGTGCGCACCGCCCGCATGGTGGGCGCCGAGGCGCTGATGCGCTGGCAGCGCGGTGACGTGTTGCTGGCGCCCGGCGAATTCATTCCGCTGGCCGAAGAAACCGGGCTCATCGTTCCCATGAGCGAGTGGTTGATCCGCGAAGCCGCACGCCAGGCGCGCCTTTGGCAAGACAGCTTTGGGTTTGCCGAAGCGATTGCGATCAACCTGCCGAACCGCCTGTTCGAGCGCACCGACCTGGTCGAACGCATTCACGACGCCGTCATGGCCCACGGCGTGCAGCACCGTGCCATCGAGCTGGAGATCACCGAGACCAGCCTGATGAAGGACTTGCAAAACGTGATTCCGACCCTGCACCGGCTCAACGACATCGGCGTGGCGATCTCGATCGATGACTTCGGCACCGGCTATTCGTCGCTGGCCTACCTCACGACCTTGCCGATCAGCGAGCTCAAGATCGACCGCAGCTTCGTGCGCGACCTGGGGCTGACGCCGCAAAGCACGGCCGTGGTCACCGCCATCATCGCGCTGGCCCGCTCGTTGGGCCTTCGTGTGGTCGCCGAAGGCGTGGAGAACCTGCGCCAGATGCAGGTGCTGCATCGCCTGGGCTGCGGCCTGATGCAGGGCTTTCTGTTCAGCCGGCCCCAATTGCCCGAGGCCATCGAAGCCTGGTTGCAGCAAACCGTGCTGCCCCGCAAGGCGTCCTGGATTGGCCAGGTGGAAGAGCTTGATGCGGAAGGCGCGGCGGCGCAAATCGAGGCCGGTCGGGCCGGCAACCGAACCAAGCCGTCTTGAGCATCGTCGGCGCAGATCTCCGGTGGAAACGACGAGCCGTCCGCGGGGGACGGCCGGCCGCGGCCGGCCTTGTGGCGCTCAGTAGGTGCTGACCCGCAGCGCGGCCAGGCGCGCCGATGCCAATGTGGCCAGCGCGGACAGCGCCACACAGGCCACGATGATGCTCGTGTAACTGCCGGATCGGTCGAACACCGCGCCGGCGATCACCGGCCCGAGCAAATTGCCCAGCGCCGCACCGGTGTAAAGCGTGCCGACGATGCCCGACACCGCCCGGGCGCCGAACAGGTCCATGCAAATCGCCGGCAGCAGCGCCACGATGCCTCCGTAACTCAGCCCGAACCACAACGCGAACGCCGCCAGGGCAGGGTAGCTTCCAGCCCCCAGCCAAACCAGGTAGGACAGGCCGGCCGATGCCTGCATCAGGGTGAGCGTGAGTACCCGCCCAAGGCGATCGGCGATGGCGCCGATCACGAAGCGGCCGACCAGGCTGCCGATGCCGATCAACCCCACCAGGCCCACGGCGCGCGATTCGCTCAAACCCAGGTCCCGCGCCGATGCCGACACATGCGCAAACGGAATGAACATGCTCGGGCCGGCCGCCACCACGGCCAGATACAACCACCAGAAACGGCGGCTGCGCAGCGCCTCGGCCAGACGGTTGCCGGGCCGTTGATTCGACCCGGCCGCCGCGCCATCCGGCGCTCGCTTGAGCAGCATCGCCGCGCCCAGGCCCACCAGCAACACGCCCACGGCCATGGCACGCAGGGCCACACGCCACTGCCACTGTTCAATCGCCCAGGCTGCCAGCAGCGGGACCACCACCGTGCCGGCGCCGATACCGGCGCTCGCCAGGCCGGCCGCCAGCCCGCGACGCCGCGTGAACCAGGGTGGCACGCAGCCGATCGCCGGCGTGTAGACCAGCGCAATGCCGATGCCGATGCCGGCCCCGTAGGCGACGTAGACCATCGCCATCGACTCGGCGACGCTGCTCAGGCCCAGGCCACCGGCAATCAACAGCATGCCCACGCAAGACACCACGCGCGGGCCGAACCGGTCGGCCAGCATGCCGCCACCGGCACCGCAGACGAAGTACACCAGGCCTGACAACCCGAACACCAGTGAAACATCGGCCCGCTGCGCATTGAACTCGCCCGCGAACGCTTCAAAGAAAGCCGCGAACGAATACGAGACACCGAAGATGACCGCCAGGCTGAAAAACGCCGCCCAGACCACCACCCATGCCTCACGCGGTTCATTCATGCTGAGCGCGGATCACAAGGTGATCCACCGGCAAGCTCGGCTGAAGATCTCGCGCGAGCTGGGGCAAGAGCGTGAGCAAATCACAGCGGTCTATCTGGGGCGATGAGGTGTCCGTAGCTTGCTCGAGCTGCGGACACCGAGAGCGGCAGGCGAAAGACTTGGGCCTATGCCGGCTTTGACACTGAGCCGCAGGCCCACGGCGTGAAGCACCTTGTGCACCGTGGCAATGGTCGGGTTGCCGTTCTCCGACAGGGCCTTGAACAGCGTCTTTTCACCCAGCTCGGCCCGGCGTGCCACTTCGGCCATGCCATGCGCCTTGGCAACCTGGCGCAGTGCCAGAAGCAGAGCGGCAGGGTCGTCCATCTCGAGCACGGCTTCCAGGTACGCGGCGGCCTCGACCGGGTCGAGCAGCGCGGCGCCCAGTGATTCGTCATAGCTCTTGTCGCGTGCGTTCATGGTTCACCTCGCTTTCGCCAATCTTTCAGGTAGGCCACCGCCTGCTTGATCGCGGCGGCTTGTCCCGACTTGTCGCTGCCACACAGCAAAAGCACGACCACCGGCCCCTGTCGGCACAGGTACACCCGATAGCCTGGCCCATGGTCGATTCGCAGTTCTTGCACGCCATCCTGCAAGGGCTTGAAGTCTCCGAAGTTGCCGGTCTGCACCCGTGCCTACCGCGCTCTGATTCGGGACCTGGCCTGCACGTCGCGCAGTGCCGCCAGCCATTCGTCAAACGACGCCCGTTCATCGGCCGTCAGGTAGGTTCGCAACTCGATCGCAATGGTACTCCAAAAGAGACCATCACGGACGAGCAGCATTCATCGAGATCATTCTGCCCTTCCTGATCTCGGGATTCGAGCAAAAGGCAGCCCAGTCCTTCATCAGTCGGCGCCGC
>JAYSVE010000346.1:0-4294 GCA_043718725.1 Methylibium sp. | reverse complement strand
CGCCGCGATTCATGATTCTTGTCACTGGTGGCGCCGGCTTCATCGGCGCAAATTTCGTCCTTGACTGGTTGAGCGGCTCCGACGAGGCGGTGCTCAATCTCGACGCGCTGACCTACGCCGGGAACCTGGAAAACCTGCGCTCCCTGAAAGGCGATGCGCGCCACGTCTTTGTCCGGGGCGACATCGGCGATCGGGCCTTGCTGGACCGGCTGCTCGTCGAACACCGGCCTCGCGCCGTGCTCCATTTTGCGGCCGAAAGCCATGTCGACAGCAGCATCCACGGGCCCGGCGCCTTCATCAAGACGAACGTCGAAGGCACCTTCAATCTGTTGGAAGCGACGCGCGCCTACTGGGCAGCGCTGCCGACAACCGAGCAGGGCCTGTTCCGTTTTCTCCACGTCTCGACCGACGAGGTGTACGGCTCACTCGGCGCCAACGACCCCGCTTTCGCAGAGACCCACCCCTACGAGCCCAACAGCCCCTACTCCGCCAGCAAAGCCGCCAGCGACCACCTGGTTCGCGCCTGGCACCACACCTACGGCCTGCCGGTCGTGACCACCAACTGCTCGAACAACTACGGCCCGCATCACTTTCCTGAAAAGCTCATTCCGCTGACGATCGTCAATGCGCTTGCGGGCAAGCCATTGCCCGTCTATGGCGATGGCCAGCAGGTGCGCGACTGGCTCTACGTCAAGGACCATTGCGCCGCGATTCGAAAGGTGCTGGCCGGCGGGCGCATGGGGCAAACCTACAACGTCGGCGGCTGGAATGAGAAAACCAACATCGAGATCGTCAAGACGGTGTGTTCACTTCTGGATGAGATGCATCCCGACCCGGCCGGCCGGCATGCCCGCCTCATCACCCATGTCACGGACCGGCCCGGCCACGACCGCCGCTACGCGATCGACGCGCGCAAGATCGAGCGCGAGCTCGGCTGGCGCCCGGCCGAGACCTTCGAAAGCGGGATTCGAAAGACGGTTGGCTGGTATCTGGACCATGCGGACTGGGTCTCGAACGTGCAGTCCGGCGCCTACCGCGACTGGGTGGCCACGCAGTACGCCGCTCATCCCGAGACATGAAGATCCTGCTGCTCGGCAAAAACGGCCAGGTGGGCTGGGAGTTGCAGCGGGCGCTGGCGCCGTTGGGTGAAGTCGTCGCATTGGACTTCGACAGCCCCGGCCCCTTGTCCGCCGACTTCACCCGGCCCGAATCCCTGGCGGCCACCGTGCGCGCGGTGGCGCCGCAGATCATCGTCAATGCAGCCGCCCACACGGCCGTCGACAGGGCTGAAAGCGAGCCCGAGCTCGCGCGCGCCATCAACGCCACCGCGCCCGGGGTCTTGGCACGCGAAGCCGCGGCCTGCGGCGCGTGGCTGATGCACTACAGCACCGACTATGTGTTTGACGGCAGCGGCCGCCACGCCTGGCTGGAAGATGCGCCGACCGGCCCGCTCAATGTCTATGGCCAGACCAAGCTCGAAGCCGAGCAGGCCATCCGCGCCAGTGGCTGCCGGCACCTGATCTTTCGCACCAGTTGGGTTTATGCCGCACGCGGCGCGAACTTTGCCAAGACCATGCTCGCACTGGCACGCGAACGTGAGCGCCTGACGGTCATCGACGACCAGATCGGCGCGCCGACCGGCGCCGATCTGCTGGCCGACCTGAGTGCGCACGCGCTGCGCACGGCGCGCAACCAGCCGAGCGTGAGCGGCACCTACCATGTGGCCGCGCAGGGGGAAACCAGTTGGCACGGCTACGCGCGCCAGGTGATCGAGTTCGCGCGCGCGGCGGGCCAGCCCGTCAAGGTGGCGGCGGCGGCGATCGAGCCGGTGGCCAGCAGTGCCTTCAAGACGGCCGCCAGACGTCCGGGCAATTCGCGCCTGGACACGCGCAAGCTGCAACAAACGTTTGGCGTCTACCTGCCGCCATGGCAGCAGGGCGTCGAACGCATGTTGACCGAAGTGATGTCGTGAATCCCGGAATCCGCACCCCATGACCCCTTCCAGCCGAAAAGGCATCATCCTCGCCGGAGGCTCCGGCACCCGGCTGCATCCGGCCACATTGGCCATCAGCAAGCAGCTGCTCCCGGTCTACGACAAGCCGATGGTGTACTACCCACTGAGCACGCTGATGCTGGCGGGCGTTCGCGAGATCCTCCTCATCAGCACGCCCCAGGACGTCCCGCGTTTCGAGGCGCTGCTGGGTGACGGCGCCAAGTGGGGCCTGGACATCCGCTACTGCGTGCAACCCAGTCCGGACGGGTTGGCGCAGGCGTTCATTCTGGGCAAGCAGTTCGTCGACGGACGGCCCAGTGCGCTGGTGCTGGGCGACAACATCTTCTACGGCCACGACCTTCAAGGCTTGCTGGGCGGCGCCGGCGCCAGAAATGCCGGCGCTTCGGTCTTTGCCTACCATGTGCACGACCCCGAACGCTATGGCGTGGTGGCCTTCGACGAGCACCGCCGCGCCCTGAGCATTGAAGAAAAACCCGCGGCGCCCAAGAGCAACTACGCCGTCACGGGCCTCTATTTCTACGACGCACAGGTCTGCGAGATCGCCGCCGGCATCAAGCCCTCGGCCCGGGGCGAGCTGGAGATCACCGACGTGAACGCGCGTTACCTGATGCAAGGCCAGCTCAATGTCGAGATCATGGGCCGCGGCTACGCCTGGCTCGACACGGGCACGCACGACAGCCTGCTGGAGGCCGGGCAGTTCATTGCCACGCTCGAGAAGCGCCAGGGCTTGAAAGTGGCCTGCCCCGAGGAAATTGCCTACCGATCGGGCTGGATCAACGCCGCGCAGTTGCATGCGCTGGCGCAACCGATGCTCAAGAACGGCTACGGGCACTACCTGATGCAGGTGCTCAAGGGCGGGGCCTACTGATGCAGGTCACCGAGACCGCGATCCCCGGCGTGTTGATTTTCGAGCCCAAGGTGTTCGGCGATGCGCGCGGCTACTTCATGGAAAGCTTCAACCAGAAGTTGTTCGATCAAGCGGTCGGCCATCAAGTCGACTTCGTCCAGGACAACCATTCGCGGTCGGGCAAAGGGGTGCTGCGCGGCCTTCACTGCCAGTTGCCACCGCATGCGCAAGGCAAGCTCGTGCGTGTCTCGCACGGCAAGGTGTTCGACGTCGCCGTGGATCTGCGCCGTGGCAGCCCCACGTTTGCAACCTGGGTCGGTGTCGAGTTGAGCGGCGAAAACCAGCGCCAGTTGTGGCTGCCGCCGGGCATGGCCCATGGTTTTCTGGTGCTGTCGGACAGCGCCGACTTCCTCTACAAGACCACCGACTACTACGCGCCCCAGGCCGAAACCTGCATTCGTTGGGACGACCCGACCCTGGCCATCGCCTGGCCAGAAGTCGGACAGGCGCCGAAGGTCTCGGACAAGGACGCGCAGGGCGTGCGCCTTGCCGACATCGTGCCTTTCGCGTGAGACATGCCTTGGCCGCTGAGACACGCAGGGTCGCCCTGCCGCCAATCGCCAAATTTGTCACACCCCCGCGACCCGCCGATCCGACGAGCGCGATTTCGCGCACAGGCGCCTGTGTAAACTCGCGCGTTCAATGGTTGAACGCACTGAACCCGTCGTCTCGTCAGAATTCCCGGCAGAGAACCTGGCGCACTTCGAGTTGTTGAAAGTCCTGGAGCAACACCCCGAGTTCTCGCAACGCCAGTTGTCCAGTGCCCTGGGGGTGAGTCTGGGCAAGACGCATTACCTGCTGAAGGCATTGCTGGGCAAGGGTTGGGTCAAGGCCAAGAACTTTCGCCGCAGCGACAACAAGTTCGGCTATCTGTATGTCTTGACACCCAGTGGTGTGTCCCATCGCCTGCGGCTGACGCACGCCTTCCTGGCGCGCAAGGAAGCCCAGTACCAGAACCTGCAAAGCGAGATCGCCGCACTGCGTGACGAGTTGAGCGCGCGCCACATTGCGCCGACCACTGGAATCGAATCGAACACCATTTCATGAGCACCCACAGAATTGCCCTCATCACCGGCGTGACTGGCCAGGACGGCGCCTACCTGTCGGAGCTGCTGCTGGCCAAGGGCTACGAGGTGCACGGCATCAAGCGCCGCTCCAGCCTGTTCAACACCGACCGCATCGACCACCTGTACCAGGACCCGCATGTCGACCACCAGCGCTTCAAGCTGCACTATGGCGACCTGACCGACAGCACCAACCTGATCCGCATCATCCAGCAGGTGCAGCCCGACGAGATCTAC
This sequence comes from Methylibium sp., assembly GCA_043718725.1. Taxonomy (GTDB): domain Bacteria; phylum Pseudomonadota; class Gammaproteobacteria; order Burkholderiales; family Burkholderiaceae_C; genus LGRD01. Next base: position 72 of record JAYSVE010000346.1, on the reverse strand, counting down.
AACCTGGCGGCGATGAGCCATGTGGCCGTGAGCTTCGAGACGCCGGAGTACACGGCGAATGCCGACGGCATC
>JAYSVE010000345.1:0-1857 GCA_043718725.1 Methylibium sp. | reverse complement strand
TTGCCCATTTTGGGCTCCAACAACCCCTTATCGATGGCGTAACGTAGTTGGGCCAAGACCGCCTGGGCTTCTCGTTCTGGAACGGCATTGGGTCCGAGCGGGGACTTTGGAGCGATCTTGTCAAGTACCAGCATTGACCAGTTGCGGTTCTTCGCAAATCCCAGCGAACGACAGTAGCCACCGACAGATAAACGAGTCAGGAAATTGAAGTCAACGGCCTTGCCGAGGTTGAACACCGACAACTCATGAATGATGACCTCCGTCAGCTTTGAGGCAGGTGCGCCTTTTTCCAGCAGTTCTTCGAACGATCGCTTTTTCATCATGGTTCCAGGTAGGTTGTGAGTGAACTGACGCGCGAGTTGAGCCGGCCCGCAATGTGGGAATGGGCCTGCGCTAGCCTGCGAGCGCAGCGGCCACCAGCACCACCGCAATCACCACCACCGCGGGCAGCACATACAGGACGTGTGGTGCGCCCATCCGGTAGAGCACATCGTCGATCACGCCGAGCCAGCGCAGTGCCAACGGCTGGTGTTGCGGCAGGACTGTCACACCGGTTTCGAACACCTGCGCGGCACGCCGTCCACTTTCCACCGCGGCCTCGATGCTCCAAAGGTCCGCGCTGGTCCGGGTGTGGGCGCCGGCGAGCACGAGGTTGCCAACCGGCGTGCGCTGGGTGGGCTGCCAAGGCTGGGTGTTGGTGGTGTTCACCCACTTGGGCTGCCGCGGCACGATGCCGTCGGGACGGAAGCGCCATTCGTGCCAGACCTCGACGCGGTGTATGGGGAAAGATGCCAGGCCGCGGCCCTCATTGGCCTCGCGGATCATCTGGTCCAGTGCCTTGCAGCGTAGTAACTGCGCTTTCACCTCTTCGATGAACTGTTCCCGCGTACAGCGCTCCAGCGGCAGCCCGTGCACGCAGCCCGGCACGCCTGAGACGCAGGCGGTGGCGGTCCAAAGCGAGGCGACTTCCTCGCCCAGACCCACCTCTGGCGGCCAGACCTGTTCAACGGCGAACATCGTCAGGTCGAACTCGGAGTCAGCGATCACGATCGCGCAGCGTGGACGTGGCCAGCGGATGCGGTCGGCGAACGCGACCCGGAACGAGACCTGCGTATGCGGTCCGTCCTGGACCAGCGGTTTGAAGCTGCGCAGTTGCTCCAGTTGCGCCAGTTCCGCTGAGCGGTCGAGGATGTCGACGGCCGCGAATGGACTGACCGCCAGCACGTGCACGTCGGCTTGGACGCGCTCACCTGATTCGAGCACGGCTGCTACGATGCGATGCCCGTCGAACTCCAGTCGATGCAACGATTGCCCGAACCGGAACTGCACGCGCAGCGACAACAGGTAGGCGACCCAGCGCTCAAACCAGAACTCACTGCTCGGTCCGCGCAGCAGCAGCCAGCCCGAGCGGGCGCCATGCATCCACTGAGGGCCCTCCGAATCCTCTGCGTGGGGGTGCGCGGGCCGGGTCATCAACTGGCGGCGAAAAAACATTCCCGCCTGGTGCAGCGACACGCGGGTCCAGTCCGAACCGATCCACGGGCCGAAGCAGGCAGCCCAGGTCGAGGCGGCGGTCGGCGTCAGCACGCGCCGCCATTGCTCGGCGGCATTGAGCGAGGCGTAGCGTTCCTCGCTGCGTCGGTTGGCCGACCATGCCTTCAGCATCAGCCAGGCCCAGCGCACGCGATCGCCGCGGGTCATGCGGAACATGCGGCAGACGTCGGGAAACCAGCCGGTGTCATCGAACTCGGCCGTGCCGGTGTCGGTCGCAACGCCGAACGCGATCGGCCGCGACAGCGCCCGTTCGTACAGGCTGCCGGTTTCATCGAACGGGATCTGCTTCAGCAGGTCGAAAAG
>JAYSVE010000344.1:0-1860 GCA_043718725.1 Methylibium sp. | reverse complement strand
ATGCGCTGATGAAAACCGCCGCCGACCCGACCGGCCGCACCGTGCTGGGCACCTTGAACAATTGCGCCAGCGGCATGACGCCATGGGGCACTTACCTGTCGGGCGAAGAAAACTTCGCGTTCTATTTCGACGGCGGCGACACGCCGGATGCGCACCAGAAGCGCTGGGGCCTGCGCAAGACCGGCTTCTACCGCTGGCCGGAACACGACGAACGTTTCGACGCGACCCGCCACCCGAACGAATTCAACCGTTTCGGCTGGGTCGTCGAGATTGACCCGATGGACCCGGCCAGCACGCCCGCCAAGCGCACCGCGCTGGGCCGGGCGGCGCATGAGGGCGCGTGGATCGCGCTCACCAGGGACCAGCGCGCGGTGGTCTACTCAGGCGAGGACGCGCGCTTCGAGTACATCTACAAATTCGTCAGCCGAGACCGCGTCGCTCCGGGTGGCAACGGCCAGAGCAAGGCGCAAGCCAACCGCGAGTTGCTCGACCATGGCACGCTGTACGTGGCGCGCTTCGACGCCGACGGCAGTGGCCGCTGGATGCCGCTGGTGCATGGCAGGGGCCGCTGACGCCCGCCAACGGATTTGCCGATCTCGGCGAGGTGCTGGTCAAGAGCCGCCAGGCCAGCGACCTTCTCGGCGCCACCAAGATGGACCGGCCCGAGTGGCTGGCCATCGATCAGCAAAGCGGCGACGTCTATTGCACCCTCACCAACAACAGCGAGCGCGGCGCCAAAGACAAGCCCGGCGTCGACGCCGCCAACCCGCGCGCCAACAACGTGATGGGCGAGGTCATACGCTGGAAGGACGATGGCGACTTCGACGGCCTGAGCTTTCGCTGGAGCCACCTGGTGCTGGCCGGCGACCCGGCGAACGAACGCGCCGAGGCCATGGGCAACATCAAGGGCGACATCTTCGCCTGCCCCGACGGCCTGGTGCTCGACGCCCGCGGCGTGCTGTGGATCCAGACCGACGCCCACGCGACCCAGATGTACAAGGGCGAGTTGCTGCGCATCGGCAACAACCAGATGCTGGCCTGTGACCGCGCCACCGGCGAGGTCCGCCGCTTCCTGACCGGCCCGACGAATTGCGAAATCACCGGGCTGGCCTTCACCCCCGATGGCCGCACGATGTTCATCAACGTCCAGCACCCGGGCGAAACCCCGTCAGACCGCAGCGACCCGGCCGAGCCGGCCAAGTTCTCGAACTGGCCCGACTACAAGGCCGGCGGGCGGCCCCGATCGGCCACGGTGGTGATTCGTCGAAAAGATGGCGGCGTGGTCGGCGCCTGAGCGGCACGGCTTGCTCCTACACGCGCCGAACCTTGGGGCCGACAGACCGCCGGGGCAGGCCGACCTACGCTGCAAAGGTGCAAGCACCTTTGGAGATTCCCATGAGAGCCCTGACCGCACTGATATTGGCAATGGCGGGCGCCGCGATGGCCGTTGCCGCCCCCGAGCCGGGCCTGCCGACCGCTGACGCGACGGAAGCGCGCCCGCCCATGCCGGCGGTGAAGATGCAGGGCGCTGTCGCCTACCTGAATGGCGGCGCCGGGCTGGACGAATCCGACTACATCAAGTCGCGCGCCGCCGAGTTCGCGCTGCAGTTCATTTTCAGCGGCCGGGGTGGCGAGTACGGCGTGGCCGACAGGCTCACGGTGCGCGACGGCGCGCGCGAACTGGTGTCGATCGCCAACGCCGGGCCCTTCCTGATGCTCCAGGTGCCGCCGGGGCGCTACACCGTGGAAGCAAGTTTCAAGGGCGCTGTCGAGTCACGCACCGTGGTGGTTGGCCTTGGCCCCACCAAGGTGAGCTGGAGCACCGTGCGCGCGTCGGACTAAACGCCAGATCGGGCCAGA
>JAYSVE010000343.1:0-1860 GCA_043718725.1 Methylibium sp. | reverse complement strand
CGTCCCGGCCGGGAATGGCGGTCACGACCACGTCCCACCAGCGCGGCGTGCCGGCGGCCGTGGGACAGAAGCCACTGAACCTGCCGATGCCGCCGGCGCGGGCGGTGGCCATCGCCGCCTCGGCCTGCGAGCGCAGCCCACCAGCGTCCCACAGGCTGCGCCAGTCGCCGCCGCGCAGCGCAGCGAAGTCGCCCACCTCCATCAGGCGCTGGCCGTTGTCGTTCATCCACAGCAGGCGGCCGTCGAGCGTCAGGCCTTTCATGCAGTCGGCATTGGCACCGACCACGCTGCGGGCAAAGGCCTCGCTGCGCGCCAGTGCCGCCTCGGCGGCCTTGCGCTGGGTGATGTCGCTGGCGGCACCGAACCACTCGCACACGGTGCCGTGCGCATCGAGAATCGGCACCGCGCGGGACGCGGTCCAGCCGATGGAGCCGTCGGGGCGCAGCACACGGTGCTCTAGCGAGAAAAGTGCTTTCTGCGCGATGGCGACGCCGATCGCCTGCCTGAGGCGGGCGTGTTCGTCGGCCGGAATGTTCTGGTCCAGCCACGCCCAGCCTTCGAGCGGCATGTCGGTGCTCGAAACCAGCGTCCCTCCGTCCAGCGGGTGCAGTGCCGACCAGTCGGCCGACATGCGGTACACGATGTCGGACGTGGCACGCGCCAGTGCCTGAAAGTGCTGCTCGCTGGCCTGCGCTGCGGCCGTTTGTTGCCGCAGTTCGCGGGCCATCGCCCAGCGCTCGCTCGCGTTGTCGACCGCCCGCACCAGCACTTGCGGTGTCAACCAGTCTTTGCCGACGTAATCGTGGGCGCCGGCGCGCAGCGCGCTGCGGCCGGTTTCTGCGCTGTCGGCACCGGTGAAAACGACCACCGGCCAGCCGGGCGCGCCGTCGCTGCCGCTGATGGCCGCCAGAAACGCAGGCGCGGCCATGTCCGGCAGGTTGTAGTCGAGCACCACGCAGCGGTGCTGCGCCGTGGCCCACTGGCCCAGTGCGCGGATGCCGGCGGCACCGGTCTCGGCCTCGGTGAAGGCATAGCGCCGGTCCGAGCCCTTCAGCAGCAGCCGGCGCGCTTCGGCGCGGTCGTCGGGGCTGTCGTCGACGATGACGATGTGCCACACCTCCCCCGTCATGGCGCCAGCCTCTGCGCGGTCGGCTTGATCACGTCGACCAGCCAATAGTCGAACAGCTCGGTCAGCATCTGCAGGTGGTCGGGGTAGCTGATCGGCTTGACGTGGTAGGCGTTGGCGCCGCACTGGTAGCAAAAGTCCACGTCACGCGGGTTCGCCGACGTGGTGACGACGACCACCGGAATGGCTTTCAACAGGGGGTCGGCCTTGATCTGGCGCAGTGCTTCACGGCCGTCGGTGCTCGGCGTGTTGAGATCCATCATCACGAACGCGGGCCGCGCGGCGCCGCCACCCCGCAGCAGCGCCAGGCACTCGTCGCCGTTGCTCACGCGGCGCAGGCGGGCTGACAGGCCGGACCGGCGCACCGCCTCGCAGACCGTGTCGTGGTCGTCGTCCGAATCTTCGACCAGCACGATCTGCGGAGGGTCTGTGGTGATGGTCATGTTGGCGTGGTCATGTTGGCGCGGTGATGTGGGCGCGGCGAGGTGGGCGCAGTGAGGTGGGCGCAGTAATGTGGACGCGGTGAGGTGGGCGCATTCAGGCAGGCCCGGTCAGGTGGGCGCGGCCGTGTCTGCGGCGAGGGTGAAAAAGAAGGTCGTGCCCTGTCCCGGCGTCGAGCGCACCCACACCCGGCCGCCGTGGCGCTCGACCAGTTTCTTGACGATTGTCAGCCCGGTGCCGGTACCGCCGCCGTAATCGTCGCGGCCGTGCAGGCGCCTGAACATCTTGAAGAT
>JAYSVE010000342.1:0-1862 GCA_043718725.1 Methylibium sp. | reverse complement strand
GCTGTCCGCTTGCGCCAGCACGGCGCCGATGCAGCCGATGTTCTCCCAGGCCAGCCTGCCCGACGCGGTGAAGGTGCCGAGCGGCCAGAAGGTCGCGCTGGAGACCGTCGGTGTCGGCGAGATCACCTACGAGTGCCGCGAAAAGCCGGCCGCCGCCGGGCAGTTCGAGTGGGTCTTCGTCGGCCCGAACGCGGTGCTGAACGACCGCGGCGGCAAGGCCGTGGGCAAGTACTTCGGGCCGCCGGCCACCTGGGAAGCCATGGACAGCTCCAAGGTGACCGGCGCCCAGGTGGCGATTGCACCGAGCAGCCCGGGCAACATCCCGCTGCAACTCGTCAAGGCCAACCCGGCCATGGGGCAGGGCGCGATGACCGGCGTGAGCTACATCCAGCGCGTGGCGACCAAAGGTGGCGTGGCGCCGGCCTCGGCCTGCGGCGCAGACAGCAAAGGCAAGAAGGAGATCGTCAAATACCAGGCCGACTACATCTTCTGGGCCGCGATGTAAGGCGAGGCGGCCCCCGTGCGAAGCATTGGGCGGCAGGCCACCATCAAGCCACAACTTATGCACGGGTTTCCCGGGCGTTGAGTTGGCGCCCCTTGGGGGCAGGAGCGTCAACGACTGGGGGGCCGTTTCTTTGCGCGCGGGTGGGCCGCGTCGTACACCTTGCTCAGATGGCCGAAATCAAGCTTGGTGTAGATCTGCGTCGTCGTGATGTTGGCGTGGCCCAGCAGCTCTTGCACCGCACGCAGATCGCCGCTGCTTTGTAACAAGTGCGAGGCAAACGAGTGGCGCAGCATGTGCGGATGCACATGGGTCGGCAGGCCGGCCTGGATGGCATTGCCCTTGAGTCGGGCACGCACCTGGCCGGGCGTGAGGCGGCCGCCGAGCCGGCCGACGAACAGCGCAGGCTCGTCCAACTTGGCGAACCGGGCGCGCAGCGCCAGCCATTCGACCAGCGCCTTCAGCGCCGCCGCGCCGACCGGCACGCTGCGGCGCTTGGAGCCTTTGCCCAGCACCTGCGCCGAAGCGTCTGCGACATCGATCCAACCCGCGGCCCGGCCCGAGGCCTGAAGGTCCAGGCCGACCAGTTCCCCCACACGCAGGCCGCAGCCGTACAGCAGTTCGACGATGCAGTGGTCGCGCGCGTCCAGCACCTTGGCCCCCGCCTTGGCGCTGGGCGGCGCGCGCCGTTCGGCCAGTGCCACGGCCTGGTCGACCGCCAGCGCCTTGGGCAAGGGTTTGGCCGCACGCGGCGCACGCACGCCGTCGACCGGGTTCAGCACCACCCCGCCCTCACGCCCCAGCCAGCGGTAGAAGCCGCGCCAGGCCGACAGCGCCAGCGCGATGCTGCGTGGCGCCAGGCCTTGAATGTTGAGCTGCGCCGCCCAGCGTCGCACCTGCTGGGATGGCACCTCGCGCAAGGCCACCGAATGCAGCGCGGCAAAGCCGCTGAGCCGATCCAGGGCGTCGGCGTAGATCACGAGCGAGCGTGCGGCGAGCCGGCGTTCGACCTGCAAATGCTGCAAGTAGCGGCGGATGTCGGCGTCCGCCACGGCGGCGGGCTCGGCAGGATCGGCGCTGTCCATCTCGGCGCCCCAGGCTGCGCGCGCCTCTCGGCCTCTCAGCGCGCCGGCAGCAAACGCGCCAACCCGGCGCTGGCGACCTCGCCGATGCGGGCCAGGAATTCGGTGCCCATGTCGGCCGTGTAGCGCGTGGCGTCGGGCGACGCCAGCATCAGCAGGCCGAACGCTTGCGCGGCGGTGTCGTGGCGCAACGGGATCAACGCCATCGACAACACCCGGGCCGGCTCGGCCACCCAATGCACGGCCTCGAATCCGGCATTGACACCGCAATAAGGCGC
>JAYSVE010000341.1:0-4306 GCA_043718725.1 Methylibium sp. | reverse complement strand
TCGCCGCGCAGGTGAAGGCGCTCGAGGCCGCCGAATCGTCCAGCAAGCTGGCGCTCGAAGCCACGCAACTGGGCTACAAGGTCGGCGTGCGCGTCAACCTGGACGTGCTCAACGCCCAGACCCAACTGTTCACCACCCGTCGCGACCTGGCCAAGGCGCGCTATGACGTTCTGCTGGGCGGCTTGCGGCTGCGCCAGGCCTCGGGCCAGCTCAAGCCCGAAGACGTTTCGGCAGTCAACAAGTTGTTGAAATAAGACCCCCTTGTCGCTGTGCCACGCCCCGGATCGCAGGTTCGGTGCGGCTCAGCGGCCGGGTGCGAGGATCGCCGCGATCTGCTCCAGCGGCGTCGGGTCGTCCATGGTGGTCAGGTCGCCGGGGTCGCGTCCTTCGCACACGGCCTGGATGGCACGGCGCAGCAGCTTGCCGGAGCGGGTTTTGGGCAGCAGCGTCACGAAGTGAACCCGCGCCGGGCGGGCCACGGCGCCGAGTTGCTGGTCCACCGTTTTCATGATCTCGCCTTCAAGCTTGAGGCGCGCGGGCGCGTCGTCGAGCGCGCTGGCGTCCCTGGCCACCACGAAGGCCATCGCCACCTGGCCCTTGAGCGCGTCGGCCACGCCCACCACCGCGACCTCGGCCACGTTGGGGTGGCTGGAGATGCTTTCCTCGATCTCGCGCGTGCCCAGCCGGTGGCCGGCGACGTTGATCACGTCGTCGGTGCGGCCGAGGATGAAGTAGTAGCCGTCGGCGTCCTTGATGCCCCAGTCGAAGGTGCTGTAGAGCAGTTGGCCGGGAATGCTGTTCCAGTAGGTCTTGACAAAGCGCGCGTCGTCGCGCCACAACGTTTGCATGCAGCCCGGCGGCAACGGCCCGGCTATGGCCACCACGCCTTTCTGATTCGGCGCGGTGAGTTCGGCGCCGGTGTTCTCGTCGATCAGCCGGACGTCGAAGCCGTACATCGCCACACCCGGGCTGCCGAACTTGCTGGGCGCTTGTTCGACGCCGTTGGCAAGCGCCAGGATCGGCCAGCCGGTTTCGGTTTGCCAGTAGTTGTCGATGATGGGTTTGCGCAGCGCGCCGGAAATCCAGGTGGCGGTGGGCTCGTCGAGCGGCTCGCCGGCCAGGAACAAGGCACGCAGGCTGCTGATGTCGTGCGCACTCAGGAACTTGGGGTCCTGTTTCTTGAGCACGCGCACGGCGGTCGGCGCGCTGAACATCACGCTGACCCGGTACTTCTCGACGATGCTCCACCAGATGCCGGCGTCGGGGCGGGTCGGCAGGCCTTCATAGAAAACCGTGGCCATGCCGGCAATCAGCGGGCCGTAGACGATGTAGCTGTGCCCGACCACCCAGCCGATGTCGCTGGTGGCGAAGTAGGTCTCGCCGGCGCGGCCGTCGAAGATGTGTTTCATGCTGGCGGCCAGCGCCACCGCGTAGCCACCGGTGTCGCGCTGCACGCCCTTGGGCTTGCCGGTGGTGCCGCTGGTGTAGAGGGTGTAGCTCACATGTTCGGCGTCCAGCCAGACGCAAGGCACGAGGGTGTTCAGGTGCTGTTGGCGCATCGCCGCGTAACCGACATCGCGGCCCGCGGTCAGCTCCATCGGTGCCAGTTGGCGGTCGACCAGCAGCACCTTGGCGGGCTTGTGCTCGGCCAGGCGGATCGCTTCGTCGAGCAAGGGCTTGTAGGCCATGACCTTGCCGGAGCGGCTGCCCGCGTCGGCGCAGACGATCACCGATGGCGTGGCATCGTCGATGCGGCTGGCCAGGCTGCCGCTGGCGAAGCCGCCGAACACCACCGAGTGGATCGCGCCGATGCGCGCACACGCCAGCATGGCAAACGCTGCTTCGGCAATCATCGGCATGTAGATCAGCACGCGGTCGCCCTGTTTCACGCCCAGGGCCAGCAGCACCGCGGCCATGCGCTGCACTTCGGCATGCAATTCCCGGAAGCTGTAGACGCGCTCCTGGTCGGTCTCGGTGGACACGAAGATCAACGCGTTCTGGTCGGCCCGATCCCGCAGGTGCCGGTCGACCGCGTTGTGGCACAGGTTGGTCTGGCCGCCGACGAACCAGCGCGCGAACGGCGGCTTGCTGTGGTCGCACACCCGATCGAACGGGCGGTGCCAGTCGATCAGCGCCGCTTGCTCGGCCCAAAAGGCATCACGATCTTCGAGGGATCGGCGATAGAACTCGGCGTAGCGTGTCGGAGCGGTCATGGATGGGTCTCCTGTGGGCAGGTGCGCAAATCATTGTCGCGCTGCATTGGACGGCGGAGGGCTTACTTTGCCCTGACGGCGTCGGGCGTCGAAGCCGCCGCGCCTGCCGGCGTGGCCCGGGGTTGCGGCAGATCAACCATCACCGGCTGGTTGGGTGCGCGGCAGCCCTGGTCGCAGCACTTGCCGGGCTGGCGATTCGCGGTGATGGCGCGTTGCGGGTCGTGCAAGACACCGCGGTTGAGCAGGCGCTCGACCAACTCGACCTTGTTGCCCACCGGATAGTTGCGCCAGATCTCCTGCTTCATCGCCGCCGGCGAGCCGCCGCCGTGCAGGCTGATGACCGAATACCAGCCGCCCTGGTAAGAGGCGGTCAGGTCCTCGATGAATCGTGCGGCCTGAATGCGCTTGTCGTAAGGCACCTCCGGGTTGGCGCGCAGCACCTCGGCCAACGTGGCGGAGGTGGCCGGGTTGTGGTCTTCGTCCGGGCCCGGCAGCGACACGATCAGGCCGCCCGACACATGGTGCGCGATCCGGTGCATGTCGTAGATCTGCGTGGCCAGCAGCAGCTTGCCGATGTTGGAGAACACCGCGTCGGGCATGAAGCTTTTGGAGTACGGGTCGACGCTGGCGTAGACACTGGCCGCCACCCCGCAGGCGTAGAAGCCTTCCGTGATCTTGATCAGCTCGACCATCTGCTCGCGCAGGTGCGTCTCCTGGCCCGGGTCGAAGCCATTCGCCTCGCACATCAACGCGCCGGCGCCGATCAGCAGGTCGCCAAATCCGGCGCGCGCGCCAATGCAGGTGTGCCTGTGGTGGGTGGCGTAGTGGTAGGTCAGCTCGCCCGAGTGCCGCCATTCGCCGGCCAGGAACACCCGCTCCCAGGGCACGAAGACCCGGTCGAAGACGAGCACGCCGGTGGACTGGCCGTAGCGGTTGGAAAACAGCGCGGCCTTCTCGCCGGGCCGGCCGGCGGGGCGCGCCACGATGGTCAGGCCCGCCACATCGCAAGGCACGGCGCAGCACAGCGCAAAGTCGGCGTCGGACTGGCCCATGTTGCGGCCCGGCATGACCAGGAACTCGTGCATGTAGGGCGCGCCGGTGACGATGGCTTTGGTGCCGCTGATGACGATGCCGCGCGGATTGCGTTCGACGATGTGCACATAGGCGTCCGGGTTGGCCTGCTGGTGCGGGCGCAGGCTGCGGTCGCCCTTGGCGTCGGTCATCGCGATGCCCAGGCACAGGTCGCGCTCCTGCGCGTCGTGCAGGTAGGCCAGGAAACGCTGGTTGACGCTGGTGCCGGTTTCGGCGTCGATGCGGCAGGTGGCCTGGTGAATCGCGTTGAAGGCATCGTTGGCGAGGTAGCGCTGCGCGCAGCCGGTCTCCTGGCACAACAGGCGCACCGCTTCGAGCTTGTTGAGCAGGTCGCCGCTGGCGGTGTTGACGTGCAGCATCCGGTTGACGGTCTTGCCGCTGCTGGCCTGCACCGCGGTCATCAGCGGCGCCAACTCCTCGCGCAGCGCAAAGTCGTAGCTCACCCCCAGCGCATTGATGCCCGGGGCCAGTTGCGGCGCGTCGGCCACCGATTCGATTCGATGGCCATCGACGAACACCCGCGGTGAATAGCGGCGCAGCGACTCACGGTATTCAGTGGACGTCATCAACATCGAAAGACTCCTGGAACAGTGGCAGGGGCGGGACAATGAACGGCCGCGCGCCTTTGAGCGCACGGCCGAACAACCGAATCAAAGAACGCCCGGAGGCCGGACATGAGCGCATTGTGTGACCCGCAGGACTCGATTCTGCTCATCATCGACCCGCAGCAAAGGTTGATTCCGGCCATCCACGAGGCGAGCGCGGTCCTGCACCGTTGCACCCAACTTGCCAATGCGGCGCGCGACCTGGCCATTCCGGTGATAGGCACCGAGCAGAACCCGGCGGGCCTGGGGCCCAATGTGGCCGAACTGCGCGCGCTGTGCGATGCCACGTTGCCAAAGTTTCATTTCAATGCCGCCGCCGAACCCGGGTTGCTGGCGCGCTTGCCGCCCGGCCGCGCCACGCTGGTGGTGGCGGGCTGTGAGGCGCATGTCTGCGTG
>JAYSVE010000035.1:0-2418 GCA_043718725.1 Methylibium sp. | reverse complement strand
GCGCGACGTTCTTGTTGGTCCAGTCCATCTCGGACACGTGCACCAGGCCTTCGATGCCCGGCTCGATCTCGACGAACGCGCCGTAGTCGGCGATGTTGGTGATCTTGCCGAACAGGCGCGTGCCGTTCGGGTAGCGGCGGCTCACGCCGTGCCACGGATCGTCGCCCAATTGCTTGATGCCCAGCGAAACGCGGTTCTTCTCGGCGTCGAACTTCAGCACCTTGGCTTGTAGCTCCTGGCCGACGGTCACCACTTCGCTCGGGTGGCGCACGCGGCGCCAGGCCATGTCGGTGATGTGCAGCAGACCGTCGATGCCGCCCAGGTCGACGAAGGCGCCGTATTCGGTGATGTTCTTGACCACGCCGTTGACGATGGCACCCTCGGACAAGGTGCTGAGCAGCTTGCTGCGTTCTTCGCCCATCGACGCCTCGACCACCGCGCGGCGGGACAACACGACGTTGTTGCGCTTGCGGTCGAGCTTGATGACCTTGAACTCCATGGTCTTGCCCTCGAACGGGCTCATGTCTTTCACCGGCCGCGTGTCGAGCAGCGAGCCGGGCAGGAAGGCGCGAATGCCGTTGACCAAAACGGTCAAACCGCCCTTGACTTTGCCGTTGACGGTGCCGGTGACGAATTCGCCCGATTCGAGCGAGGTTTCCAGCGACAGCCAGGACGCCAGGCGCTTGGCCTTGTCGCGCGACAGAATGGTGTCGCCGTAGCCGTTTTCGACTGCGTCGATGGCGACGGACACGAAGTCGCCGACCTGGACTTCGAGCTCGCCGTGGTCGTTCTTGAATTCTTCGATGGGAACGTAGGCCTCGCTCTTGAGGCCGGCATTGACCACCACAAAGCTGTGTTCGACACGCACCACCTCGGCGGTGATGACTTCGCCGGTGCGCATTTCCGAGCGCTGCAGCGATTCCTCGAACATGGCGGCAAAGGAGTCCGCGCCAGAGCTGGTGGCCATTTGAGTTTCAGACATTGATGTTTCCGATGCGGCGTTGGAGCCGCGGGTTAGGTTGCAAATCCGGCGCCCTGGTGTGCCTCGGAGGGAGGTTGGCACGAAAGGGTGGGCGGCGGGCTGGGTGACGCAGTGATCAAAGACCCGTTGAGGCGCAGCGAAGTCGGCTGCTCATTCGAAGGGCCTGCGTTGTTGCCAGACTTCCAGCACGGCGTTCACCGAGGCTTGCACGGTAAGCGCCGAGTTGTCCAGCAGCATCGCATCGACGGCCGCCTTAAGTGGCGCAACGCTGCGGGTTTGATCCCTGGCGTCACGCGTTTCCAAGTCGGCGCGAAGACTGTCGATATTAGCGGAAATCCCCTTTGAAATCAATTGCTTGTGACGCCGTTCGGCACGCGTGGCGGCGCTTGCGCTCAAGTACACCTTGAGGTCGGCGGCGGGGAAAATCACCGTGCCCATGTCGCGACCGTCGGCCACCAGTCCAGGGATCTGTCGGAACGACAGTTGGAGATCGCGCAATGCCGCGCGCACACTCGGCCAGGTGGAGATCTTCGAGGCCATGGCGCCGACCTCTTCCAGGCGCAGGGCTTCGGTCACGTCCTGGCCACCGAGCCAGATCTGGTCTCCGTCGAAGCGCAGTTGAAGTTTGGCAGCCAAATCGGCCAGCCGAGGCTCGTCTTCAGTGCTCACACCCAGGCGCAGGGCCGTCAACGCGGTGGCGCGGTAGACCGCGCCTGAATCGAGGAAGTGGTAGCCCAGGGCCTTGGCGAGCGCACTGGCGAGCGTGCCTTTGCCCGATGCCGTGGGGCCGTCGACGGCGATGACGGGAATCTCGTCGGTGCTGGCGAGGGCGATGCTGAACAGGCTATCGAAGAAGTCAGGAAATGTCTTGCCCACACATTGCGGGTCGACGATTCGCACCGCGACGGGCGGCTCCGATCCGGCCAGCGCATTGAAGGCAGCCAGCGCAAAACACATGGCCACGCGGTGGTCGTCGTAGGTGTGAATGGTCGCCGGTGCCCACGTTGTCGGCGCGGTGATCGCGATCGAGTCCGGCGCTTCATCGACATGGGCGCCCAGTTTGCGAAGCTCGTTGGCCATCGCCACAATGCGATCGGTTTCCTTGACCCGCCAACTGGCAATGTTGGTCAGCCGGGTCGTGCCCTGGGCGTACAGGGCCATGACCGCAAGCGTCATCGCCGCGTCGGGAATGTGGTTGCAGTCCAGGGTGATGGCCTGCAGCGGCCACGTGCCGCGGCGGACCTCCAGCCAGCCCGGGCCGCTGGAGACATCGGCGCCCATGGCGCGCGCGGCATCGATGAAACGGATGTCGCCCTGGATGGAATCGGTGCCCACGCCATGGATTCGCACCGGAACATGTTGCGCGGCGATGGCGCCCAGCGCGATGAAGTACGAAGCCGACGACGCATCACCTTCGACATGGATGCTGCCCGGCG
>JAYSVE010000340.1:0-1862 GCA_043718725.1 Methylibium sp. | reverse complement strand
AGCGAAGATGATGCCACCGCTGCGCCTTGGCCAGGTTGGACGGCGCGTCGGCCCGTGCGAGCGGCGCGAAACGGGCGCCGTCAGGGGAAGTCGCAGATGCTGTCCATCTGCGCGCGCCAGGCTTCGATGTCATCGAGGCCGACAGCGTCGTCGGGCGCGCTGCCCACGCGCAGCGCGGGCCGCCAGCCGCGCCGGTCGTGCAGGCCCGGGCCGACGGCGAGCGCGCCTTCGATCGGCGCCATCGCGAAGTAGGCGCTGCGGGTGACGACCACCGGAATGTCGGCGGCGCGCGCCGCGGCCACGCCGCCCGGCGCGTCTTCGATCGCCACCGCCTCCAGCGGGCCGACGCCGAGCGCATGCAAGGCCTTCAGGTAGACCTCGGGGTCGGGCTTCTTGCGTTGCACATCCTCGCCGCAGACGGTGACCGCAAACCAGTCGGGCCAAAACTCGCCCAAATGCGCCCGCATCAGCGCCGCCAGGTTCGAGCGGCTGGTGGTGGTGGCAATGCCCATGCGCACGCCGCGCTCGCGGCATTGGCGCATCAACGCCAGCACACCGGCGCGCAACGTTATTGCCCCGGTGCTCACCCGTTCGGCATAAAAAGCGTTCTTGCTGGCATGAACGGTGCGCGCGACCGCGTCGCGTTCGCTGAAGGCCGGCGCATCGGTGCGCCGGTTCATGTCGAACATCAAGCGCTCGCGCCCACCGGTGATGCGCAGCAAGTCGCCGTAGTGCGCCTCGTCCCAGCGCCAGGGGATGCCGCAGGCCTCGAACGCCAGGTTGAAGGCGACCCGGTGGCCGTCGCGCTCGGTTTCGGCGAGCGTGCCGTCCACGTCCCACAGCAAGGCCTTGAGTCGGGTCATCGGGGCCTCTCGGTGCGGCGCGTCGCGGCTTGATCCTGAATGCCGGCCAGGTCTGGGCCTTGCGCCCCAAGCACATGGCGAGCGACGTCGAGCAAGGACGCAAAGACGCGGTCGGGGTTGGCGCTTTCAATCGGCCTGCCGCCGTTGTAGCCATAGGGCACGGCCCAGGCGCGCACCCCGGCGTTGCGCGCGGCTTCGACGTCGATGGTCGAATCGCCGACATGGGCACTGCGATCGGCGCTGGCGCGCAGCGTGCGCAGCACATGCTCAAGCACCGAGCGGTGCGGTTTTTTTTCGGGCAGCGAATCGCCGCCGATGACCAGGTCGAAGCAACCGTCCAGCCCGGTCACCGCCAGCACCCGCAGCGCGTGGCGCGATTCCTTGTTGGTCGTGCAGGCCAGCCGCAGCCCCGCCTGCCTGAGCTGCGCCAGGGCCAGGGCGCAGCCGGCGTAAGCCATGGCGGTGGTGCCGGTCGTGGCCGCGTAGTGCGCATCGAAGCTGGCCAGCACCGCCTCGGGCCGCACGGTCTCGGCCAGCGCGGGTCGTTCGAGAAAACAACGCGCCAGCAGATTGAGCATCAGCGCGCGCGTGCCGGCGCCGATCAGGTCGGTGATCTCGGCCACCGGCCGCCGCGCGATGCCATGCGCCGCCAGCGCCAGGTTGGTCGCCTCGGCAATCTCGGCGGCGGTGTCGACCAGGGTGCCGTCGAGGTCGAAGCTGATCAGGTCATAGGTCATGGGCATGCTGCGCCGGGTTCAATGGGCCATCGCGTCAAGGGGGCGTTGCCGGGTCGAACCACGCGGTCGTTCGACTGCGAGCTCATCGTTGTTCCTGGTTGGTCCGCATTGTTCAAAGGGCACCGAGGGCGCGTTTGCGCCGCTCCATCATTCGCCAGATGTAGGGCGTGAAGATGAGCTGCATCGCCAGCTCCATCTTGCCGCCCGGAACGACGATGGTGTTGGCGCGCGACATGAAGGAGTTGTGGATCATGTTCATCAG
>JAYSVE010000339.1:0-1869 GCA_043718725.1 Methylibium sp. | reverse complement strand
CGCAGCTCCTGCACGCCCTTTTCGTTGGCGGCGATCTGCGCCTTCAGGTCAGCGAGGTTTTGGCGCGGGTTGCGCGACGGGTGCGCGCCGCTGGACAGCAGCGCCAGCATCTCGGCCTCTCGCATCTTGGGTCCATCGGGGCCGGCTTCGACCAGTTTGAAGTTGTCGATCTGCACGCCCTCTTCTTCGATGCGGGTCGAGAACGGCGGCATCGAACCCGGTGTGACGCCGCCGATGTCGGCGTGGTGGCCACGCGAGCCGACGTAGAAAAGGATCGCAGCGCCGCGCTCGTCGAACACCGGCGTCACCACCGTCACATCGGGCAAGTGCGTGCCGCCGTGGTAGGGGTCGTTCAGCGCGTACACATCGCCCGGCGCCATGCGCCCGGCGTTGCGCGCGATCACCGTCTTGATCGACTCGCTCATCGAGCCCAGGTGCACCGGCATGTGGGGCGCGTTGGCGATCAGGTTGCCCTCGGCGTCGAACAGCGCGCAGGAGAAATCAAGCCGCTCCTTGATGTTGACCGAGTAGGCGGTGTTGCGCAGTTGCAGCCCCATCTGCTCGGCGATGCTCATGAACAGGTTGTTGAAGACCTCCAGCATCACCGGGTCGACCGTGGTGCCAATGGCGAGTCGCTGCTCGCGCGGACGCACGCGCCGCAGCAGCAGATGATCGAGTGCCGTCACGCGCGCCTGCCAGCCGGGTTCGACCACGGTCGTGGCGTGGTCCTCGACAATGATGGCCGGGCCGTCGATCACGTGCCCCGGCAATGCCTGTTCGCGCAGCACCAGCGCGGCCTCCCACCAGCGGCCTGCGCTGAACAGGCGCACAGTTTCGGCGCTGGGCGCCGGCCCGTCGGACTGAACGCGCCGGCGCGGCTCGGACGGGGCGTCGCCGCGGCCCACGGCCTCCACCGACACGGCCTCGATCACCAGCGCACGTTCGGTCATGAGAAACGCAAAGCGCTGGCGGTAGGCCGCCTCGAACGCCGACTGGATCTGCGCCGCCGATCCGAACGCCACGACCAGCGCCGAGTCGGTGCCGTCATAGCGCACATGGACGCGCTCAAAGACCTCGACGCGCGCCGCCGCCACGCCCTGGCGGGTGAGCTCGGCCACGGCCTCCCGCGCCAGCGCGGCCAGCCGCTCGGCCACGGCGTCCAGCCCGTCGTCCAGGCGCTGCTCGACCTGCGCCTCGCGCATCACGCTCTGGTCGGCGAGGCCCATGCCATAGGCCGACAACACGCCCGCCAGCGGGTGCGCGAACACGCGCGTCATGCCGAGCGCGTCGGCCACGCGGCAGGCATGTTGGCCGCCGGCGCCACCGAAGCATTGCAAGGTGTAGCGCGTCACGTCGTAGCCCCGCGCCACCGATATCTTCTTGATCGCGTTGGCCATCGCACCGACGGCGATGTCGATGAAACCCTCGGCCACCGCCTCCAGGCTGCGTGCGGTGCCGCTGGCACGTTCGATGTCGGCCGCCAGCGCTTGGAAGCCTTGCCGCACCACGGCCGGGTCCAGCGCCTCATCGGCCCGCGGCCCGAACACCTTGGGGAAATGGCGCGGCTGGAGCTTGCCGAGCAGCAGGTTCGCATCGGTCACGGTCAGCGGCCCGCCGCGCCGGTAGCAGGCCGGGCCGGGGTTGGCGCCGGCGCTGTGCGGGCCGGCGCGAAAACGTGCGCCGTCAAAGCCCCGCACCGAACCGCCGCCGGCCGCCACGGTGTGGATGCTCATCATCGGCGCGCGCATGCGCACGCCAGCCACCTGGGTCTCGAAGGCACGTTCGAACTCACCGGCAAAGTGGCTCACGTCGGTGGACGTGCCGCCCATGTCGAAGCCGATGATGCGCAAGGGCTCGCGGTCATCCCGC
>JAYSVE010000338.1:0-4327 GCA_043718725.1 Methylibium sp. | reverse complement strand
GGGGTCTTCGAGCGCAATCACCCCGCACTTATCGAGCATTGTTGCGCCAACAAGAAAATCGCGATTGCCCACCATGAAGGCCACGCTCCGGGCCGCGGTCGCACCAACCAGAACCTCGGCGCAGCGCGCTTCGAATCCAACATGGCGCGAATCATCGCCGACCCAAACCTCGAACAGATCGCCCAGAATCAGCACTGCGTTGGCCGGCGTGTGTCGCATGTACTCCGACCATGCGTCAAACCCCCGGGGGGTTGCCTCGCTCAGATGAAGGTCGCTGATGAAATCGACGACTTCCCAGCTTGGAGGCGCTTGCAGCCTCCCGCAACCGCAGGGCAAGGACGTCAACGCCACCGAGGACTCAGTTCAGTCGAACGGCTTTGAGAATGATGACATCTTCCACGGGAACGTCGTCGTGTCCGCCGCTGCGCGCGGTCTTGACCTTTTCGATGGCATCGACCACGTCCGTCCCGCCGATCACCCGGGCGAACACGGCGTAGCCCCAGCCTTGCGGGCTTTCTGACTTGAAGTCAAGGAACCCGTTGTCGGTCGTGTTGATAAAGAACTGCGACGAGGCCGAGTGCGGCGCAGAGGTACGGGCCATGGCCAAGGTGTAATGGGTGTTCTTGAGGCCATTGTTGGCCTCATTTCGAAGTTCGGCGTGGGTCGGCTTTTGTTTCATCCCCATCGCAAAACCACCCCCCTGAATCATGAAACCCTTGATCACCCGGTGAAACACGGTGCCGTCGTAGTGCCCACTGTCGACATAGGCCAGGAAGTTGCGGGCCGACTCCGGCGCCTTGACATCATCGAGTTCGATCCGGACGCTGCCGTGATTGGTCTGCAATTCAACTTGTGTGCTCATGCTATTTCTCCAGGGTCGCGGACTTGATGATGACCGGTTCGATCGGTACGTTTTGGAAGGGGCCCTTGTTGCCAGTGGGCATGACGCGAATCTTGTCGACCACATCCATCCCTGAGACGACCTTTCCAAACACGGCATAGCCGTTGCCGTCTTGAGACTTCGCGGCGTTGAGGAATTCGTTGTCCTTCACGTTGATGAAGAACTGTGCGGTTGCAGAGTTCGGGTCGCCGGTGCGGGCCATCGCAAGCGTGCCTCTGTCGTTGTTCAAGCCGTTGCGGCTTTCCAGCGCAATGGGGGCCCGCGTCGGCTTTTGCTTCAGATCCTCGGTCATGCCGCCGCCCTGAACCATGAAGTTTTCGATCACGCGGTGGAACACCGTCCCGTCGTAGTGCCCATCCTTGGCGTACTGAAGAAAGTTCGCCACGGACTTCGGGGCCTTGGCGGCGTCGAGTTCAACCACGATGTTGCCCGCCGAAGTGGCAAGCTTGACCTTTTGCGCCTGGGCACCCACGCTCAGTCCCAATGCCAGGACCATTGCCGTCAGTGCCGGCCAATGCGGTAGCCGTCGGGTCATTTCTTTTCTCCTGAACTGTTGAATGTTTGGTCGCCGCTGGGCTGACTTGAACGAGGGCGGCGGCGGCGCGGCCGTCGACGGATATTCGGCTTTCGCGACTTCTAGAGTCAGGGACGACATCGCCAGGCCGGGGTCAGGTTGCATTGCATTTTTCTCCTGAAGCACCGCATGCGACCGACCTCGCCGAATTCGCCGGTCATTGTCGGTGCATCATTGAAAGGCGCGGCAACCGTGGGCATGAACGCATGCGTGGAGATCGAACGATTTATCGGTTTGGAAACATGGGCATGGCGTGATGCAGCACGATGAAAACGGCGCCTGCGAAACATGCAAATCGCCCCGCTATACTGCCGCGATTGTAGTGCAGGGCTGTCATCGCAATACCTCGAAGCCGCACTGCCGACACCGCGTCTGATCTGGACCAAAATGCCTGGGCGAGGCACTCGCCGGGAGCTCAAACCCACCGCTTCGGCCAATGACCCTTCGTTTGCACAATACGCTGTCGCGGGAGATCGAAGCTTTCACGCCGATCGAGCCCAACCACGTTCGCATGTACGTGTGCGGGATGACGATCTACGACCTGTGCCATGTTGGGCATGCGCGGTTTCTGATGGCCTTCGACGTGATCTATCGATGGCTCAGAACCCTGGGCTATCGCGTCACCTACGTGCGCAACATCACCGACATCGATGACAAGATCATCCGCCGCTCTCTGGAGCGAGGCATCTCCATTCGGGCGCTCACGGCCGAAATGACCGCCTCCATGCACGTCGACATCGCGGCCTTGGGCATGGAGCCGCCGACCCATGAGCCGCGCGCCACCGAGCACGTCCCGCAGATGCTCGACATGATCGGCATGCTCGAGCGCAAAGGGCTGGCCTACCGATCGCCCACGGGCGACGTCAACTTTGCGGTTCGCAAGTTCGCGGGTTACGGAAAGCTTTCGGGGAAGTCGATCGACCAGTTGCGCGCCGGTGAACGCGTTGCAGTGCTCGATGGCAAGGACGATCCACTTGACTTTGTGCTCTGGAAGGCCGCCAAAGACAGCGAGCCCGACGACGCCAAATGGGACAGCCCCTATGGCAGGGGCAGGCCGGGCTGGCACATTGAATGCTCGGCGATGTGCCGGGCGGTACTCGGTGAACACTTCGACATCCACGGGGGCGGCATGGACCTGCAGTTCCCGCACCACGAAAATGAGATTGCCCAAAGCGAAGGCGCGACCGGCCGGCCGTTTGTCAACTACTGGCTGCACAACGGATTCCTCAATGTCGACAACGTGAAGATGTCCAAGTCGTTGGGCAACTTCTTCACCATCCGCGACGTGCTCAAGCACTTCGACGGCGAGACCCTGCGCTTTTTTATGTTGCGCACCCACTATCGCAGCCCGTTCAACTTCAGCGACTCCAATCTCGAAGATGCGCGCGGCGCACTGCGGCGTCTCTACACGGCCCTGGACGGCCGGGTGGTGGCCGACGTTCCGATCGACTGGACACAGACACAGGCCGCAGCCTTCAGGTCGGCGATGAACGATGATTTCAATACGCCGGTGGCGGTCGCGGCTTTGTTCGAGCTGGCGAGTGAGGTCAACCGCAGCCAATCGCCGGAGCGGGCATCATTGCTCAAGGCATTGGGAGCCACGCTCGGCTTGTTGCAACAGCGGCCGAGAAACTACTTGCAGGCCGGCAGCGGGCTTGACGAAGACAGGATCGCCGAACGTATTGCGGCGCGGACGCTGGCCAAAGAAGCGCGCGACTTCGCCTTGGCCGATCTGATCCGGCAGGAGCTTGCGGCGCAAGGCGTTGTCCTGCAAGACTCGCCCAAGGGCACATCCTGGAGCAAGGCTTGACCGTGGGTCGAACCGCGAAGCCCGAAAGTGCGTCCGAGAACGTCCCCGACTACTGGGACGACGCATGCCGCCACCTGGCCAAGCGCGACCGCGTCATGCGCAAACTCATCCCCTCGTGCGGAGATGGTCGACTGCAATGCCGCAACGACGCGTTCACCACGCTGGCCCGGTCGATCGTCGGTCAACAGGTGTCCGTCAAGGCCGCACAAACCGTGTGGGAGCGCTTGTTGGGCCTGTTGCAGGAATCGTCCAAGACCCTGCTGCCGAGCAGCGTCCTGGCCATGACGCCGTCAACCATGCGGGCAGCCGGCTTGTCCGCGCGCAAAGTCGAATACCTGGGCGATCTGGCGCAGCATTTTGAATCGGGTGCGGTGCATGTGCGGCAGTGGCAGCGCATGGACGACGAAGCCATCATCGACGAACTGGTGGCCATTCGAGGCATCGGCCGGTGGACTGCGGAGATGTTTCTTATTTTTCATTTGATGCGCCCCGATGTGCTGCCACTCGACGACCTCGGATTGCTGAAAGGCATCAGCCAGAACTACTTTAGCGGAGAGCCTGTTTCCAGGGCCGAGGCACGTGAGCTGGGCGAGGCTTGGGCGCCATTTAGGTCCGTGGCCACATGGTACATTTGGCGCAGCCTGGACCCCGCTCCGATCGAGTATTGAACCGTTGAGAGGTTCCCGCTCGCACAGCCATTCGACGCCGTACTTGTCGCTTGAGGATCCACCCATTCATGAGCAAACGTCATTTTCTTGAGTTCGAGCAATCCGTCGGCGAGCTCGAGTCGAAGATCGAAGAGTTGCGTTACGTTCAAAGCGAATCCGCAGTCGACATCTCGGAAGAAATCGATCGGCTCGGCAAGAAGAGCTTGCAGCTCACCAAGGACATTTACGCGAGCCTTTCGCCGTGGCAAGTCACGCAGATTGCACGCCATGCGCAGCGCCCCTACACGCTGGACTACGTCAACGAAATATTCACCGACTTTCAAGAGTTGCACGGTGATCGCGCATTCGCCGACGACCGATCCATCGTCGGCGGC
>JAYSVE010000337.1:0-1873 GCA_043718725.1 Methylibium sp. | reverse complement strand
TTGCAGGCGCAGACCTTGCGAATCGGTCTGGCCGAAGACCCGGATGTGCTTGACCCATCGCTGGCGCGCAGCTTCGTGGGCCGCATCGTCTTCGCCTCGTTGTGCGACAAGCTGCTCGATGTCGATGAAAAACTCACCATCGTGCCGCAACTGGCCACCTCGTGGGAATGGTCGGCAGACAACAAATCACTCACCATGAAGCTACGCCCTGGCGTTACCTTTCACGATGGCGAGAAGTTTGACGCGGCAGCGGTCAAGTTCAACATCGAACGGCACAAAACCATGCCCGGCTCGAACCGCCGGGGCGAATTGGCACCCGTCGCCTCCGTGGAGGTCATCGACGCGGCCACGGTTCGCATGAACCTCACCGCACCGTTTTCGCCACTCTTGGCCCAGCTCGCCGACCGCGCCGGCATGATGGTCTCGCCCAAGGCGGCGCAGGCGGCGGGCGACAAGTTCGGTGCCAACCCGGTGTGCTCGGGGCCGTTCAAGTTTGTCGAACGGGTGGCGCAAGACCGCATCGTGTTTGAGCGTTTTGCGAATTACTGGAACAAGGGGCAGATCAATTTCGACAAGGTCACCTACACGCCGATTCCCGATGCCACGGTGCGCTTGGCCAACTTGAAAGCCGGCCAGCTCGACTTCATCGAGCGGGTGGCTTCCAGCGACATTGAAAAAATCATTGCCGACAAAAAGCTCAAAACCTCGCGCATCACCGAGATCGGCTACCAAGGCATCACCATCAACATCGGCAAGAGCGACCAGGCCAAAAAGAACCCGCTGGGCCGCGACGCCCGCGTGCGCGAAGCGTTCGAGTTGTCGCTGGATCGCCAAGGCCTGGCGCAAGTGGTGATGGACAACGAAGCCACCGTGGGTAACCAGTGGGTCGCACCCACCAACGCCTATTACGCCAAGAACGTGCCGATTCCCAAACGAGACATCGCCAAAGCCAAAGCCTTGTTGAAGGAAGCTGGCGTGCCCAACCCGAGCTTCACACTGCTCACGCCGACGACGTCTGACGCCCAACGCCTGGCGCTTGTGATCCAGGCGATGACACGCGAAGCCGGTTTTGACGTGAAGATTCAAGCGGCCGAATTTGCCACCTCGCTCAACCTGGCCGACAAAGGCGAGTTTGACGCCTACGCCCTGGCCTGGAGCGGCCGCGCCGACCCGGACGGCAACCTGTATAGCTTCCATGGCTGCAAACAGCCGCTGAACTACGCCGGTTTTTGCACACCTGAGACTGACGCGCTTTTGAACCAGTCGCGCGAGCTGCGCGACCCGGCCGCCCGCAAGAAGGTGTTTGAGCAAATCGCCGCCACCGTGCTCAAAGAGCGCCCAGTCATTTATCTGTACCACCGCAACTGGCTGTGGGCCTACAACGGCAAGTTGTCTGGCGTGCGCAACGTGCCAGATGGCTTGCTGCGTGTGACTGGCTTGAAGATGACGCCTTGAGCTTTTTGAACGACTCCGGGGCGCGCTGACGATGCTGGAATACCTTGTCAAGCGCCTGGCCACACTGGTGCCAACGCTGGTGTTTGTGTCGATGCTGATCTTCGGCTTGCAGCAACTGTTGCCGGGCGACCCCGCAAAAATACTGGCCGGTGAAGACCAAGACCCCACTGTGGTGGCGTATTTGCGCGTCAAGTTGCACTTGGATGAGCCATTGCCCGTTCGATACGCCTACTGGGTGGGCGGCGTAGCGCGCGGCGACCTGGGTGAGTCTGTTCGCACCCAGCAGCCGGTGTCGGATCTCATCATCCAGAAGCTGCCAGTGACGATTCAACTGGCGGTGATGGCGATGGGCATCGCCTTGCTGATCGGCATCCCCTCGGGCATCGTCTCAGCCATTGGGCGCGGCACGGCGTGGGAC
>JAYSVE010000336.1:0-1874 GCA_043718725.1 Methylibium sp. | reverse complement strand
TGGCCGGACTTGACCTCGACCAGGGTCTGCGAGCTGCCCTCGTCGAGCAGCAAATCGATCTCGTTGCCGATGTTGTCGCGCCAGAAGTAGTGCGGCTGGCCGTTGCCTTGTATCGCGCGCCACTTGAGCGCTTCATTGACGACCCAGGTTTCGAACAAGGCACCGCGCGCGTAGTGGGTGGCCAGCGCGGCCTCGCTGGTGATGCCGAGCAACCAGGCGCACAGGCCGGTGTCGAGGAAGTAGAGTTTGGGTGCCTTGACCAGGCGCTTGCCGAAGTTGCGGTGGTACGGGGCGAGCAGCGTCACGACATAGCTGGCCTGCAGCACCGTCAACCACTGGCGCGCGGTGGGCTGCGAGACGCCGCAGTCGGCGGCCAGGCTGTTCAGGTTGAGCAACTGGCCCGAGCGGGCTGCGCACATCAGCAGGAAGCGCTGGAAGAGCGCGAGGTTGGCGACGTTGAGCAACTGGCGAACGTCGCGCTCGAGGTAGGTCGAGACATAGCTCGCGAACCAGTTCGAGGGCGGAACCGCGCGCGAGCGCGCATGCAGCGCGGGATAGCCGCCGCGCCACAGGCGTTCCTCGAGCGAGGCGCCGGTGTCGCCGGCCTCCTGCAGTTCGGGTTGCGACAAGGGCAGCAGTTGCAGCATGCCGACCCGGCCGGCCAGCGACTGCGTGATGCCGCTCATCAAGCCGAACTGCTGCGAGCCGGTCACGACGAATTCGCCGGGGCGCTGCGCGGCGTCGACCCGGCCCTGCAGGTACGACATGATTTCGGGCGCGCGCTGCACTTCGTCGATCACCGCGCCGCGCGGGAACCGGGCGAGGAAACGGCGCGGGTCGGCGAGCGCCGTGCGTCGCGTGTCCGGGTCTTCGAGGGTGACGTAGGGATGGTGCGGGAAGGCCTCGCGCGCCAGCGTCGACTTGCCCGACTGGCGCGGGCCGGTGATCGCGATGACGAGGAAGCCGCGCGCCATCCGGGCAAGCAGGGATTCGGCGCGGCGCGGGATCATTTGTACAGTTTCAAAGTTAGATTTTGAAATTGTACAGGGGTGACATCGACGCCGGCGCACCGCACGCCGGGCTGCTGCGGGCCGGGGCCGGCCGCCGCGCCGGCTCAGCGTTCGGCCGAGGCCGGCCGCGCCGTCGGCGGCCCGAAGCGTTGCGTCGGCTTGTCGGCCTGCTCGTACAGCGGCCGCACCCGTGGCAGGTTGGCTTCGATCTCGCGGATGCGGCTGGGTCCGCTCGGGTGGGTCGACAGCCACTGCGGCGGCGCGCTCTTGCCGGCCGACGAACCCGCCGCCGCCATCTTCTGCCACAGCGTCACGCCGGCGCGCGGGTCGTAACCGGCGCGCGCCGCGAGGTCCAGGCCCACCGTATCGGCTTCGGTCTCGTCGTCGCGGCTCCAGGTGAGGCTGAGCAGCTGGGTGCTGGCGCCCAGCACCGCATTGCCGACGCCGCCCAGGCCGAGCAGCGACGACAGCACGTTGGCGCCGATGTTGGTCGCGGCCGATTTGCCCATGCGCTCGCGTGCGTGTTCGCGCAGTGCGTGCGCCATCTCGTGGCCCATGATCATCGCGACCTCGTCGTCGCTGAGCCTGAGCTTGTCGAGGATGCCGAAGAAGAACGCGATCTTGCCGCCCGGCATGCAGAACGCATTGACCTGGTTCGATCCAATCAGGTTGACCTCCCAGCGCCACTGTTTCGAGCGCGGGTTCCATTCGTCGGCGTGCGGCGTCAGGCGCTGCGCTATCGCCCGCAGCCGCACCAGCTGCGGATGGTTCTCCGGCGCCAGCGCGCCTTGCTGACGCGCCTGCGCCAGCAACTGGCCGTACTGCTGGGTGGCCGCCTGCTCGACCTGGCCGGCCGGCACCAGC
>JAYSVE010000335.1:0-4336 GCA_043718725.1 Methylibium sp. | reverse complement strand
GATGGGCAAGCTGGAATGGGACACATCGTTTGACTACAAGGCCGAACGGTCGCGCGGATGACGCTGCTGGTCGACACCAGCGTCTGGTCGCTCGCGTTGCGGCGCGATCGGGGCACGGACACCGGCGCCGGCGCGGACCCCGGGGCGGCGCAGGTGCTCGCCTTGCGCGAAGCGCTTGAAGGTGAAGAGATCGTCGTGACCACGGGGCTGGTCTTGCAGGAACTGCTGCAGGGGTTCACCGGCCCACGCGCACGCCAGGACATCATCGACCACTTCGCCGCGTTGCCGCTGCTCGGGCCGGACCGGGTCGATCACATCGAAGCCGCGGCATTGCGCAACACCTGTCGCCGCGCCGGGGTGCAACTCGGCACCATCGACGCCTTGCTGGCGCAGCTCTGCATACGCCATGGCCTGACCTTGCTGACCACCGACCGCGACTTTGTCCACGCGGCCGCGCATTGCAAGCTGCGGGTCTGGAAATAGGCGTGCCCCCATGCTCAAGGGCCTGACCGCGCAACGCCTGCTGGCGCTGTTCTTTGCCGGCGCGCTGCTGTTCAACTTCCCGCTGCTCGCCTTGTGGGACCGCAACGCCACGTTGCTGGGCGTGCCGCTGTTCCCGGCGGCGTTGTTCATGTTGTGGGCCGTGCTGATTGGGCTGCTGGCGCTGATCGTCGAGCGTGACGACACCTGAGGCGAGCGACGCCTGATGCTCTCCGCCCCGCTGGTCGTCGGCGCTTCGTTCGCCTATCTGCTGTTGTTGTTCGCGGTGGCGACCCTTGGCGACCGACGCGCGAGCCAGGGGCGCTCGATCATCGGCAATGCCTGGGTCTACACGCTGTCGCTGGCGGTCTATTGCACGGCCTGGACGTACTTCGGCAGCGTCGGCCGCGCGGCCACCTCCGGCGTGTGGTTCCTGCCGATCTACCTGGGCCCGATGCTGGCGATGGTGCTGGCCTGGATGGTGGTGCGCAAGATGATCCGCATCGCCAAGACCTACCGCATCACCTCGATCGCCGACTTCATCGCCAGCCGCTACGGCAAGAGCCCGCTGCTCGCCGGGCTGGTGACCTTGATCACCGTGGTCGGCATCGTGCCGTACATCGCCCTGCAGCTCAAGGCCATCTCGGGCGGCTATGCGCTGCTGACCACGCCTCTCGGCGAGCCACTGCCCGCGGTCGGCGCGTGGTGGCGCGACAGCACGCTTTACTTTGCGCTGGCGCTGGCCGGCTTCACGATGGTGTTCGGTGCGCGTCACCTGGACAGCACCGAACGCCACGAAGGCATGGTCGCGGCGATCGCCTTCGAGTCGGTCGTCAAGCTGCTGGCCTTCATGGCCGTCGGGCTGTTCGTCAGCTACGGTTTGTTTGATGGCCTGGGCGACCTGTTCGCGCGCGCCAATGCGGTGCCCGAGCTGCGCCGCCTGTTGACGCTGGGGCAAGGCCGGGCGTTTGCGTACGAGCAGTGGTTTTCATTGACCTTGCTGGCGATGCTGTCGGTGATCTTCCTGCCGCGCCAGTTCCAGGTGATGGTGGTCGAGAACGTCGATGAGCGGCACCTGAAGCGCGCGGTCTGGGCGTTCCCGCTCTACCTGCTGCTGATCAACCTGTTCGTGCTGCCGATCGCGCTGGGCGGCCTGCTGCTGTTCGGGCCGGGCCAGGCCGATGCCGAGGGCTTTGTGCTGTCGCTGCCGCTGGCGCATGGCCAACCGGTGCTCGCGCTGCTGGCCTTCATCGGCGGGTTGTCGGCGGCCACCGGCATGGTCATCGTCGAAACCATTGCGGTGTCGACCATGGTCTGCAACGACCTGGTGATGCCCTTGCTTCTGCGCCTGCGGGCCTTCGGCGCGCGCACCGGCGGCGACCTGAGCGGGGTGTTGCTGGGCATCCGCCGCGCGGCCATCGTCGTCGTGCTGCTGCTCGGCTATGTGTACTTTCATGTCGCCGGCGAGGCCTATGCGCTGGTCAGCATCGGCCTGATCAGCTTTGCCGCGGTGGCCCAGTTCGCGCCGGCAATGCTGGGCGGCATGTACTGGCGCGGCGGCACCCGCAGCGGCGCGCTGGGCGGGCTGCTGGCGGGTTTTGCGTTGTGGGTCTACACCTTGATGCTGCCCTCGATTGCCAAGTCGGGCTGGATGGGCAGCGACTTCCTGCAGCACGGTCCGTGGGGCATCGCGCTGCTCAAGCCCGAGCAACTGCTGGGCCTGGGCGGGCTGGACAGCCTGACCCATTCGCTGTTCTGGAGCCTGCTCGCCAACGTCGGCCTGTACGTGGGGGTGTCGTTGCGGCGCGCGCCGTCGGCCGCCGAAGCCAGCCAGGCGCTGTTGTTCGTCGACGTTTTCGAGCGCAGCGCTGCCGGCCAGGGCGCGAACCCCGGCCTCGGCCCGGTGTTCTGGCAGGGCCGGGCGCGGGTCGCCGACCTGCTACCGCTGGTCGGGCGCTTTCTGGGGGCGGCGCGCGCCAGGAAGTTGTTCGAGGACTACGCGCGCCGCGGCGGCGTCGCCCGCGTCGAGCAGATCGAGCCCGATGCGCAACTGGTGCAGTTCGTCGAGACGCAACTCGCCGGCGCCATCGGCAGCGCCTCGGCCCGGGTGATGGTGGCCTCGGTGGTCGAGGAGGAGCCGCTGGCGCTGGCCGACGTGATCCGCATCGTCGACGAAGCCTCGCAACTGCGCATCCACGCGGTCGCGCTCGAAGACAAGTCGCGCTCGCTGGAGCGCGCCACCGCCGAGCTGCGCGCCGCCAACGAACAATTGAAGAGCCTGGACCGGCTCAAGGACGACTTCATGTCCTCGGTGACGCACGAGCTGCGCACACCGCTGACGTCGATCCGCGCCTTCGCCGAACTGATGCTCGACGATGAGCAGATGCCCGCCGAACAACGCCAGCGTTTCCTCGCGATCATCACCACCGAGACCGAACGCCTGAGCCGGCTGGTGAACCAGGTGCTGGACATGGCCAAGATCGAGTCCGGGCATGGCGAATGGCGCAATACCGATGTCGACCTGCGGGCGCTGCTGACCCAGGCCGCGCAGACCACCACCGAGTTGTTCCGCGAGCGCGGCGCGCGCCTCAGCCTGGAATTGCCGCCTCAGGTGCGCAGTCTCAAGGCCGACCCCGACCGGCTGATGCAGGTGCTGATCAACCTGCTGTCCAACGCGGCCAAGTTCGTGCCGACTGACGGCGGCCAAGTGCGGTTGCGACTGACGGCCGATGCGGACGGCGCGACGGTCGCGGTGCACGACAACGGCCCCGGCGTGCCGGCGGCGCAGCAGGCGCTCATCTTCGAGCGGTTTCGCCAGGGGGGCGACGCGCGCAACCGGCCGCAGGGCACCGGCCTGGGCCTGCCGATCAGCCGGCGCATCATCCTGCACTTCGGTGGCACGATGTGGGTCGAGTCGGAGCTCGGCCAGGGCGCGACGTTCGCGTTCCATTTGCCCTGGAACACTACTGCGCCGGTGGCGGACGCATTGACCCCGGGAGACCCGCGATGACCCACAGAATACTGATCGCCGACGACGAGCCCAACATCGTCATCTCGCTGGAATACCTGATGCGGCGCGAGGGCTACGAGGTCATCGTTGCGCGCGATGGCCAGGAGGCCATCGACGCCATCTTGCGCGAGCGCCCGAGCCTGGTGCTGCTGGACGTGATGATGCCGGGCAAGACCGGCTTTGAGGTGTGCCAGGAGGTGCGCGCCACCGACAGCGTGAAGGACACGCTGATCCTGATGCTGACCGCCAAGGGCCGCGACACCGACGTGGCCAAGGGCCTGGGCGTGGGCGCCAGCGCCTACATGACCAAGCCGTTTTCGACCCACGACATGGCGCGCAAGGTGCGCGAGATGCTGGAGGGCGCGGCTTGAAGCAGGACAGGCGCCTGGTGCTGGCCATCGCCGCGCTGGGGCTGGCGATGCTGCTGTGGGCCGGCGGCACGGCCGCGCTGGTGTGGGCCACGCTGGACGGCCCGGAGCGTGACGCCGTGGGCCTTGTCCTGGGGCCGCGCGCGGCGCTGGTGTTCATGTGTTCGCTGGTCGTGTTTGCGCTGGCCGCGACGGCCTTGCGCAAGGCGTTCGCCGACTTCGTCACCGCGCCGGCGCGCCTGGCCGAAGAAGCCCAGGTGCTGCTGCGCACCGACACCCGGCGCGAGTTGCCGCCGCAAGGTGGGGCGAGCCACCGGGCGCTGGCCGAGGTCATCAACCAGCTCGTCGGTGAACGGGCGCAATTGCGCGCCGACGTCGATCAAAAAGTGGCCGAGGCCAGCCGCGGCATCGAGCTGGAGCGCAGCCGGCTGGCGGCGCTGATGTCCGAGCTGACGCAGAGCGTGGTGGTGTGCAATCT
>JAYSVE010000334.1:0-1879 GCA_043718725.1 Methylibium sp. | reverse complement strand
GCCACGCCGCCGCGCGAGTCGTGGTGCTCACCGATCCCGACGACGATCATGTCATCGCTGCCACGCCGTCGCCGGGTCGGCCGACCTCATTGCCTCGGTTGACAAGCGCGACCTGCTGCTACTGGGCAGCTATGCGAGCATCCCCATCGTGACGGCGAGGGAGGCTCTGGGAATGCTTGGGGAAAGCCTCAAGCCTTGACCCTCGTGCCATGACCGAAACAGTTGTGGAAGGAGCAAGCCGGGCTTGCATGTCCGCCGCGTTGCCGGATTCATTTCACTTGTCCTTGAGGAATTCGATCACTGCCTTGCTGAATCCGACCGGGTCCTCGCCCGGCCACATGTGCGTGGCCCCGGGCACGATCGCGTGGCGCTGGGTGGGGATGCAGGCCGCGGCGGCGTCGGCAATCAATCGAAACAAGGGGCGCGTGCGTTCGCCGCGCGCGATCACGACCGGGGCCTTGATTTGTCCAAGTTGGGCGCAACTGATCGGGGGTGGCGGCGCCTGATTGGTCCGCAACATCGGCATGGTGCCCGCGCTGTCCAGTTGTATGGCTTGCGCGGACGTGGACTGTGCCGCGAAGTAGCCGCGCTCGGCCAAAGACTTTGTGGAGATATGCGATGGCGACCAAGCGCAAGTTCAAAAGTGATGCCTTCGAGGCCATCCATGCCTCGGCTCACGCCTTGCATCGTGTGAGCACGATCGACAAAGCCACGATGCGTGAACTCGACGAGTCCTGCTTGTTGGTGCCAGCTGTGATGGAACCCAAAGAGATCAAGCGCGTTCGTGAGCGAGCCCACGTGAGTCAGCCGGTGTTCGCCCGCTACCTGAACACCAGCGAATCGACCGTGCAGAAGTGGGAAGCCGGCACCAAGCGGCCCAGCGGCATGGCGCTCAAGCTGGCGGATGTGGTTGAGAAACACGGGTTGAAGGTGCTTGCCTGAAAACGACAGCGCGCCTTCGAAAGGCGCGCTGTTTTCACTCAGGGGTTCAGGCGTGCGCCCCTCAACGCCCGTACACCTTGCCAAACAACTCCCAGCTCTTGCCGTTGAACTTCTGCAGTTGCTCGCGCTCGATCGGGTAGAAGTCGTCAGGCCCGGTCTTGATGTTGACGCCGGGCAGCAGCATCGGCAGCGTCAGGTCCAGGCTGGCGGCCTGCTTCATCACGTTGTCGCGGGTCAGTTCGTCACCGGCCTGGGTCAGCACTTGCACCAGGGTCTGCGCCACGGTGTAGCCGTAGACGTTGAGGTTGTCCTTCAGGTCGGCCGCGGCGTGGTACTTCTTCATCCACGCCACCCAGTCGTCGTACTCCTTGCCCTTCTGGAACTGCGGGTCGGTCGGGTCCTTGATGTAGCCGGCGGTGATGATGCCGGCCGCGTTGTCCAGCCCGGCCGGTGTCAGCACCGAGCCGACGCCGGTGGAGACGCTGTTGAGGTAATGCGCCGGCTTCCAGCCGATCTCGGCCGCCTTCTTGATGGCCTGCGCCGCGAACTTGGGCGTGGTGATGTTGAAGAAGGTGTCGGCGCCCGAAGACTTGAGCGACACCATCTGGCTGTCCACCGTCGGGTCGGTCACTTCGTAGGACACCTTGGAGATGATCATGGTCTTGGCCTTTTCGCCCAGGCCGTCTTCAAAGCCCTTCAGGTAGTCCTTGCCGTAGTCGTCGTTCTGGTAGAGCACGCCGATCTTGGCGTTGGGCTTGTTTTCCAGAATGTGGGCGGCGTAGATCTTGGCCTCGGACTGGTAGTTGGGCTGCCAGCCCATGGTGTACGGGAAGCCTTTGGGGTCGCCCCACTTGGTGGCGCCGGTGGCCACGAACAGGTGCGGCACCTTCTTGGTGTTCATGTACTTGTGGATCGCCGAGTTCGACGGCGTGCCCAG
>JAYSVE010000333.1:0-4345 GCA_043718725.1 Methylibium sp. | reverse complement strand
AGCTCGGCCTGCGCCGCGTTGCCCATGCCGGCGAGGAAGGCCCGGCCGCCTACATCTGGAGCGCGCTCGATGTGCTGCATGTGGAGCGCATCGACCATGGGGTGCGCTGTGTCGAAGACCCGGCCCTGGTGCGGCGCCTGGCTGCGCAGCGCACGCCGCTGACGGTGTGCCCGCTGTCCAACGTCAAGCTGCGGGTGTTCGATTCGATGGCCGAACACAACCTGGCAAGCTTGCTCGAAGCCGGCCTGTGCGTCTGCGTCAACTCCGACGACCCGGCCTATTTCGGTGGCTACATCAACCAGAACTTCACCGAGCTGTTCGCCGCGCTGCCGCAATTGACCGCCGAGCACGCGCGCCAGTTGGCGAGCAACAGCTTCGAGGCAAGTTTTGCCAGCGTCGACGCCAAGGCCTTTTGGCGGCGCCGGCTCGACGAGGTTTTTGCCGCCATGTGAGCCGCCGGGCCGTCCCCAAAGCGAATACCGCAGTGCGCAGCACGGAGGTTGCCTGATGAGCGTGCCTCGCGTCAGGGGGGTTGCAAGTCCGGCGGAAAGCGTTGGGCCATCGAGGCGTGGACCTTCCGATAGCTGATGGGTTTGGTCCAGTAGTCATCGAACCCGGCCTGGCGCGCGCTGCGGATCTGCTGCGGCAAGGCATCCGCGCTGACCGCAATGACGGGGATGTGGGCGGTGCGCGGGTCGGCTCGAAGCCGGCGCAGCACGGTCGACCCGTCGAGGTCGGGCAGGTTCATGTCCAGCAGCAGCAGGTCGGGCTGGTGCACCAGGGCGTCGCGCAAACCATCGACGCCATTCGGCGCCACGATCAGGCGCAGGCCCTGGCCGGGCATGGCTTTGAAGAACCCCGCCATCAGCAGCGCGTTCACCGGTTCGTCCTCGATGTACAACACGGTGGCGCTGCCGACGGCTCCGGCCGTGTCCACCGCGTCGTCGTCGCCAAAACCTGAATCGTTGGCACTCGGTGGCTCGGCGCGGCCGTCGGCCGGCAGGCGCACGGTAAACGTGGTCCCCACGCCGACGGTGGAGCGGACGTCGATCCGCCCACCCATGGCGCACACCAGTTTCTGGCTGATCGACAAGCCCAGGCCCGACCCCGCCGGCACGCTGCCGCCGGTGTTGATGCGGCTGAACGGCTCGAACAGCGTGGGCAGCCTGTCAGGCGCGATACCCCGCCCAAGGTCGGTGATCTCCAGCGCGACCAGCCCGTCCAGTGGCTCGTGCCGCAGCACCACGCTGACGACGCTGTGCGGCCGCCCGAACTTGATGGCATTGCCCAACAGGTTGAAGAGCATCTGCTGGACCGCCCTGGCGTCGGCGTGGACCGTGGGCGGCGGCGGGTCGGCCTGGACCTGAACGCTGATCGCATGCTGCTGTGCATGCGGCTCCACCAGCGCCACGCAGCGCTGAACCAGGCGCTCGACGGCCACCGGCCCGAGCTGCAGGTTCAGGCGGCCGGCGTCCAGGCTGGACAAGTCCAGCATGTCGTTGACCAGCGACAGCAGATGGGCCCCGGCGGTTTCGATCTGGGCCGCCGACTTCAGCATGTCTGCACCGGGCTGGGTCGGGCCGCCCAGCCGCAGCAACTGGGCAAAGCCGAGAATCGCGTTCAACGGCGTGCGCAGTTCATGGCTGACCCGCGACATGAATTCGCTGCGGACCTGCACCGCTTTCTCCGCCGCGACCTGCGCCTGGCCCAGCGCCTGCACATGGGCCGCCTCGCTGGACTGCTCGGTGACGTCGGTCAGCACGCCATGCCACAGCACGCTCTGGTCGTCCAGCCGCCTGGGCCTGGCATGGCCGGACAGCACGCGTTCGCCGCGCAACGGCAGGCGGACCCGGAACGTCTCGCGCCAAAGGCCCAGGTCTGCGGCCGAGCGGCGGATCGACGCCATCAGCCGGTCGGCGTCGTCGGGATGACAGCGGTCCAGCGCCACTTGCGCGTCGGCCGTCACTTGTGCGGCGCTCAGTTCGAAGATGTCGCGGACACGGTCGCTGGCGTAGAGAAAGCCGATGTGCCCCTGTCCGTCCATGCGCAACTGGAAGATCAGATCCGGCACCTGCGCTGAAAGCTCCGCCAGCACCAAGGCGGCATCGCGATGCGCCTGCTCGGCGGCGACATGGGCGCTGATGTCGCGCGTGATGCCGCGGTAGCCGTTCCAGCGTCCCGACGCGTCGCGGCGACACACCGCCGAGTGGGACAGATACCTGCGTCCGCCCGGTGCTTCGCAGTGCACCACAGCGCGCGCAAACGCGTGTCTTTCGTCAAACAGGCGGTGCAGCGTGAGCGGTCGCGCGGCCGTGGCGTTCGCCGGGTCCAGCACCGCCCCGTCTTCGATGGGCTGGCCAAGCACCCAGGGTTCGCGGACGGCGGGTTCGTTGGCATAGGCGCACGACATCCACACGACGCGGTGTTCGGCGTCGGTTTCCCACAGCCAGTCGCCGGCCACCATCGCGAACTCGGTCAGCCGGCGCTGCTGCTCCAGCGACGACACCCGGCCGCGGCGCTCGGCGAGCATCCCTTCGACGGCCGCGCCCAGGCCCCGCAATGCCTCGCGCTCGGCGCCGCTGAGTTCGCGCGGTTGGGTGTCAATGACGCACAAGGTGCCGATGCGGATGCCGTCCACCGTCAATGGCTGGCCGGCGTAGAAGCGAATCCCGGGGGTGTCCGTCACCAGCGGGTTGCCGGCAAAACGAGCGTCCGCCTTCGCATCACGAACCTCCATCAGGCCCGGATTGCGGATCGCGTGGCTGCAGAACGACCACTGGCGCGGCGTCTGCGTCGCGTCGATGCCGACCCGCGACTTGAACCATTGACGCTCGCCGTCCACCAGGCTGACCAGCGCGATGGGGCAGCCGGTCAGCATGGCGGCGGCCTGGGTCAGGGCATCGAAACCGGGTTCGGGAGCGGTGTCGAGCACGCCGAGCTCGGCCAGCAGCGTCAGCCGTTTCGGGTCGTCGGGATCGGCCTGCGACCGGCTGGCAACGGCCGACATCAACCGAGTCCGCGCCCACTGGCGGGCGCGGGCCCGTCGGCGCGTCGGCACCGGCCTGTGGGTGGGGAGTCAGAGCCTGTTGCAAGCATGGGTGGATCGCGTCGAGGTGGCGCCGTGGCGGGATGCGAAACGGTGTGCGCTGCCGCGGGTTGCGGCCAGCGTATTTTAGCGTTGACCCGGCAAGGCGTCTGTGCGCTGGCAAACACAGGCTGGGCGGCCTGGCCTGCAAACCGCGTGGCGCTGTGCACTACCGCACACAACCATCCCCGGCGGTACAATTTTTCGGATGCGCAATGACCTGATCCGACTCGCCGCGCTGCGGCGCCACCTGATCCTCGACTCTTCGGTGGAACGGGCCTACGACGACATCACGCGGCTGCTCGTCAGCAGTCTGCAGGTGCCGATCGCGATGGTCAGCCTGCTCGACGATCAGCGCGACTGGTTCAAGTCGTGCGTGGGGATGCCGCTGCGCGAATCGCCCGCGGCCACTTCCTTCTGCGAGAAATTCTTCTTCACGACGAAAGACGTCATCGTGGTCGAGGACACCCTCGACGACCCGCTCTTTTCGTCCCACCCCTTCGTCGTCGGGCAGCCATTTGTTCGCTTTTATGCCGCGGCCCGTTTGACCGCCGACGGTCAAACGCTGGGCACGCTGTGTGCCTACGACCTGCAACCGCGCAAGGTGTCGGCTGAACAAATCGACCAGTTGCAAACCCTGGCCGGCGCCGCGATGACACTGATCCGTCAAAGGGTTTCCTGACCGTCAAAGGGGCGCCGTGGCCAGGCCACGCGCTTCGGTGCCGGGCCGCGACCCGCTCGACTCGACCGCGATGCGGCGCGCCGGCGGGCGCAGTTCCTGTGTTTGCCGTTCGCACCGCTCGAAGGCGTCGAGCACGTCCTGCGCGGCCTCCAACAGCGCGAGCGTGGCGCATGTCGCGCGCGCCCTGCCCGGGCCCGCGAAGCCCGGCCGAACGCCTCAGGCCAGCACCCCGGCGCGGGTTTCGCGCGGCTTCATCGCCAACTGGATCTGGGCGATGAGGTCTGCTTCGGGGTAGGGCTTGCCGAGCAGCACGTTGACGCCGGCGCGGTTCGCATCGTCACGGTGCTTGGCGTCGGCGGAGGTGATCATGATGATGGGGATGTGCGCGGTGAGCGGGTTCTCGCGCACATGCCGGACCAGTTCGAAGCCGTCCATGCCGGGCATCTCGACGTCGGTGATCACGACGTCGGGAACGTTGGTCCGCATTTGTTGCGCCGCATCCAGCCCGTCACTCGCATAGGACACGCGGTATTGGTGCTGGGCCAGCAGACGGCCGGTCATGACACGCACGATTTTTG
>JAYSVE010000332.1:0-1886 GCA_043718725.1 Methylibium sp. | reverse complement strand
GCGTGCGATGGGGTTCACGGTGCGCAACGGCGCCGACGTGCTGATCGCCACCTTCTGCATCGAGAGCGGCTACGCGCTGCTCCACAAGGACCGCGATTTCGACATTTTCGAGCAAGTCCGCGGCCTTCGGGCCTGGAAGCACTGACGCCGAGGCCCAGGTTCGGAGCCGACCCGCCGATGGACAGCATCTACCTCACCCCCGAGCACGAACAACTGCGCGAGCAGATCGCGCGTTTCATCGCGCGCGAGGTCGAGCCGCATGCGCTGGCGTGGGAAGAGGCCGGCTTCACCCCGCGCGAGGTGTTGCGCAAAATGGGCGACGCCGGTTTGCTGGGCCTGATGTACGCCGGCGAACACGGTGGCGCCGACGCCGACGCGCTGACCAACCTGGTGTTCGCCGAGGCGCTGTCGCAGTCGACCTTCGGCGGCTTCATCATCACCGTGCTGGTTCACACCGACATGGCCAGCCCGCACCTGCACCACGCCGGCAGCGCCGCGCAAAAGGCCAAGTACCTGCCGGGCGTGACCTCGGGCCGCACGATCACCGCGGTGGGCATCAGCGAGCCCGGCGCCGGCTCCGACGTGGCCGGCATGCGCACCAGCGCACGGCTCGAAGCTGGCCAGCAGGGCGGCCACTGGGTGCTCAACGGCACCAAGCTGTTCATCACCAACGGCGTGCATGGCGACCTTTACTTCATCGCCGCCAAGACCGGCTCCGCGCGCCACGCGATGTCGATGTTCATCGTCGAAAAAGGGACGCCGGGCTTCACGGTCGGGCGCGCGCTGCACAAGACCGGCTGGCTCTCGTCCGACACCGCCGAACTGGTGTTCAACGACTGCCGGGTTCCCGCCGACCAGCTGTTGGGCGAAGAGAACCGCGGCTTCTATTCGGTGATGAAGAATTTCCAGACCGAACGCATCGCCCTGGCGGCCATGGCGGTCGGCCACGCCACGCAGGCCTTGCAGCTCACGCTGGCGTTCGTGCGCGATCGCCAGGCATTCGGAGCCAGTCTGTTCGACAAGCAGGTGGTGCGCCAGCGCATTGCCATGCTCGACGCCAAAACCCGCGCGGCGCGCCAGTTCATGTACCACTGCGCCTGGCGCGTGACCCAGGGGCACGACGTGGTGCAGGAAGTCTCGATGCTCAAGGCGCTGACCGGCGAGCTGGTCAACGAGGTCGTGCAGGCCTGCCAGCAGTTTCATGGCGGCATGGGCTACATGCGCGGCGTGCCGATCGAGCGACTGTGGCGCGACGCGCGCGTGCTGGCCATCGGCGGCGGCGCCACCGAGGTGATGCTCGACGAAGTGGCCAAGCGCTATTGAGCCGGGCCAGCCCCGTGGATCCCAAGCCCATGCCCACGCCCATGCCAACCCGCATCAACGCCGTGGCCGCGCTGTGGTCGCTGTTCCAGGCGCGCGACTGGGCGGCCGCGCGCCGGTTGTTCGCCGACACCGCCACGCTCACCTGGCACACCTCGGGCGAGCGCATGCGCGATGCCGACGCGATCATCCGCGTCAACGCCCAGTACCCCGAGGGCTGGAGCCTGCGTGTCGTCGAGGTCAACGCCTTGCAGGACGGCCGGGTCCATTCGGTGGTCGAGGTCAGCCACCCGCCCGGGCGCTTCTTCGCCAACTCGCTGTTTCGATTCGAGGGCGATCGCATCGCCCAGGTCGACGAATACTGGGCCAGCGTCGAGCCGCCGCCTGCCTGGCGGACGCCGAATGCGATCGGCGCCTATGAGCGTTTCGACGCCATCCCTGCGCCCGAATCCGCGCTCGCCAAACACTTGGTCACACTGGCGCGCTACAACCTGTGGGCCACGCTCAGACTGTTCGAGCCTGTCGACGCGCTGCCCGAGGCCGACTACCGACGCGACGCCGGCCTG
>JAYSVE010000331.1:0-4357 GCA_043718725.1 Methylibium sp. | reverse complement strand
CCAAGGCCACGAACGAGCGCGCCAGGTCGGGCAGGTAGGCCCAGGCATGCGGCGCGTCCAGCGGCCCGGGGTAGACCAGCTTGCCCTTGTGGACGGATTTGGTGATGGCGATGTCGAACCAACCGCCCGTGCCGCCGCCATAAAAGTCGCCGGCGCGCAACACGATGCTGCGCAGGCCGCCGGCGGCGCGCGTCGCCATCTCGGCCTCGAGCGCGCAGCGCAGTTGGCCCTTGTCGGTGCTGGGCCGCTCGGGCGTGGCTTCGGTCAGCAGCGCCGGCATGGTCTCGCCGAAGTTGTAGACGTTGCCCGGCAGCATGAACGTCGCGCCCAGGCGCTGGGCCACCTCCATGCCGGCGCGCGCCAGCGGCAGCAATTCTTCGGCCCAGCGGGTGTAGAGCGGGTTGACGGCGTAGACCACCGCGCTGGCGCCGGCGGCGTCGCGCACCAGGGCGTCGACGTCGTCCAGGCCGGCGCTCAAGTGCCTGGCGCCGGCCGGCATGCCCGCATTGGGGGCGCGCCGGGTTTGTGCCAGCACGCTCCAGCCGGCGGCGGCGAAGGCCTGCGCGGCGGCCAGGCCGAAGCGGCCGTTCGCGCCGAGGATCAAAACGCTGCGGGGTGTCATGGTGGGCTCCTGGGGGTGTTGCGATGAACCGCAGTGTGGACGCTTGCCGCCGCATGCACAATTGGCCAAGTCTCAATACGAGGTATGCGAATCCGTATGTCACCATGAAGCCCAGCCCGCTCGCCATCGAATCCTTCGATTGGCGCCTGGTGCGCAGCTTTCTGGCCGTGCTCGACGCCGGCAGCCTGATGGGCGCGGCGCGTGCCCTGCATGCGAACCAGCCCACGCTGAGCCGCCACGTGGCCGAGCTCGAAGCGCAGCTCGGCGCACCCTTGTTCGAGCGCACCGGCCGCGGTGTCTCGCCCACCCCCACCGCGCTGGCGATTGCCGACGCCGCACGCCAGATGGAGGTGGGCGCGCTGGCACTGGCGCGCACGCTCGTCCGCCAGCGCGACCAGACCACCGGCACGGTGCGCATCACGACCAGCATGGTGGCCGCCAGCTTCCTGCTGCCGCCGGTGCTGGCCGCGCTGCAGCGGGAGGAACCCGGCATCCAGTTGGAGCTGATCGCCAGCAACCAGCTCAGCAACCTGCTGCGCCGCGAGGCCGACATTGCCGTGCGCATGGTGCGCCCGGTGCAGACCTCGCTGGTGGCGCGCAAGCTCGGCAACGTCGGCCTGGGGGCGTATGCGCACGAAAGCTACCTGCAGCGCGCCGGCACGCCGCGCGAGCCCGCCGACCTGGCCCACCACACGCTGATCGGCTATGCCCAGGACGATCTCATCCAGCGCGGTTTCGCCGCGATGGGCCTGCCGCTGCGGCGCGAGGACTTTGCCTTGCGCACCGACGACCAGGTGGCCTACGCCATGCTCGTGGCCCAAGGCGCGGGCATCGGCTTCCTTGCGAACTACACCGCGCCGTACTGGCCCGGCGTGCGCCGCGTGCTGCCCCAACTCGCCATCCCGCCGCTGCCGTGCTGGCTGGCCGTGCACCGCGAGATCCGCTCCAGCAAGGTGGTGCGCAGGGTGTACGACGCTCTGGCGCTGGCGTTGACCAAGGTGTTGAAGGCCGCGGAGTAAGGCCAAGGCGGACACGCTCTGTTCAGCGCACGCCGCCGACATCCGCCGCTTGAGCGCCGGGCGCCGCCAGACACCTTCTGAAGAGCTGCTGCGCGAAAGCCGCGACCAGCGATGAAGTGGGTGATCGATGCCAGCGTGGCCGCCAAATGGCTCGCCCCGGAACCCCTGCTGGCCGACGCGCTGGCCTGTCGACACGCCGCTGGTCACCGCGGACCGGCGGCTTCATGCGCGCTGCCATGCGGTGGATGCGCCGGGGTTGGGGGAGCGCGTGAGGTTGTTGGATGCCGGCTGAAATCGGGTGGCGGCTGGCGGCGCTTCGCCTTTGTGGAACATCAAGTCGCCGAAATCGGAGTCGAACGTCAAAAGCCACCGGCCGCCCCTTCTGGCGAGGTCGAGCACCGCGCGATCATCGATGCCGGCCGCCGACGTGGCGACCGACTGCACGTCGTGACCGGCCGCCACGAGCCCGTCGGCCAGGCCAAGCGGCATGTTCTCGTCAAGCAGAAGTTTGCGCGCTGCGCCCGTCACGCCTCAACCTTGCCCTCGGCGGCCTTGGATTGAAGGATGAACGACTCATCTTTCAGGCAGTCGCGCACAAAGGCGAACACGGCTTGCAGGTCTTCGGGTTTCAAGTGCGGGTAGCTGTCGAGAATTTTCGCCTCGGTCCAACCCGAGGCCAACAAGTCCAGCACAAACTCGACACCAATGCGCGTGCCGGCGATGCGCGGCTTGCCGAACAGCGTGTCGGAGTCGATGACGATGCGGTCTTTCCAGTTCATGTTCAGCACTCCGAATCAACTTGACGCTGGGCGCCGCAGCATTCACAAAGAGGCCTACCTGCCCACGAACAGCGGAAACGAGTATGCGCCGAAGTCACGCGCGCTGGCATTGCACGCATGGGAGGGCGCGGGCTCGGGGTCGTCCATGGCAGAGCACAGGTTCGTGGTTCGGCATCGCGGCAAGCGCTAGACTGGCTGCTCGCCCGCACCGGAGCGCACCATGAATGCATCGTTGGAATCCGTCGAAGCCGCCGCCATGCAGCTCTCCGCCGAAGAGCGGGCCGAGTTGATCGAGCGCTTGATCGATACGGTGCTGCCACCGCCGCCGCTGAGCGCCGCATGGCAAGCCGAGATCGAGCGCCGAATTTCCGACATGGATTCCGGCCGCACCCAACCCGTCCCGGCCGAAGAGGTCTTTGCGAAAATTGACGAGAAGCTGCGGCGGGCGGGCGCTTGAAGCTGGTCCTTCTGCCGGAGGCGGAAGACGATCTCGATGAAGCGATCGACCGCTACATCGAAGAAGCCGGCGCCAC
Source organism: Methylibium sp. (assembly GCA_043718725.1). Lineage (GTDB taxonomy): Bacteria > Pseudomonadota > Gammaproteobacteria > Burkholderiales > Burkholderiaceae_C > LGRD01. Next base: position 1,404 of record JAYSVE010000331.1, on the reverse strand, counting down.
AGTGGCTGGCGACTTGTGGCATGAGGTAGGCCGAGTGGCCGCGCTGCTCTGCGACTGGCCAGGCCAGGCCCGGGCCACAAAGCCGGGGCTCGCGCCCGTGCTTTCGGGTTGAAGCGGTTTTCGTACCAACTTGTCTACCGGCTCACCACCGATGCCGTGGTCATCGTTGCGATCGCGCTCGAAAGGCGCGATCCCCGCTATTGGCGTGGCCGGGCTTGATGCCGAAGCCATGAAGCGCATGCCAAGGGAGCGGGTAGAAGTGGCCGACACGCGCTGGCCGAGCGCGGACTCGAAAGAGGAGGTCGATACCGCCTGGGAGGCCGAGATTGCGCGCCGCATTCAGCAGATCGATTCCGGCGACGTCGAATGCATTCCCTGGGAGGCCGTGATGGCGGAACTGCGCAGAAAGTTCGGTTGATGCAAATCGTCGTCCAGCCAGTGGCCCAGTCGGCTTTCTGCGCTACCTCGTGAGCAACCTACGCCACCGCTTCAGCTGAAATCAAGCAGCCTTGCCGGAGGGACACTGTGGCCTTGCTATTCGCCGATGGAGGCCAGTGCCCGATCAACCAGCGGCAGCGCCAGGAAGTAGCCGCTGGCCAGCAGCGCGTCGGTGAGCGGCCGCACCTGCGCCACCAGGCCCAGCTCGCGCGCGCGGACCAGCAGGCCCAGCGTGCCCACCACAGTCAGGCCCAACTCGGCTGCACAAATCCGGCCGCGGCGTTCATCGACCAGCACGACCGCACTGCGCGTGAGGGCCAGCGCCATTGCCGAGCGCTCGCCCTCATCGAGTCGCAACTCGGCGAGGGCCGGTGGTATCTGTATCGGATCGTCCTCTACCCGCAGCAACCCACCGTCAAGCGGCGCAGACAATGCTGTCAGCTCGGCGGCGGGTGGCTCGCGAGTCACCTCACGCCACACCGTGGCCGTGACCAGCAACTCGCCAAACAGCCGCGATGGAATGGCCAGCAGTCAAGCCGCGCCAGCGCGATCAGCGGCCCGCTATCGGCCACCCGCAAGGGTGCGGACATAGGCGAGCTCACGGTCAAGGTCTTCAACGCTGTAGCGCACCACCGGTATCTGGCGCCGGCCCAACTCGTCGATCATCTTGCTGTGTGACAGGCCGGCAACTTTGGCGGCCAGGCCCAGGCTCAAGACATTCCCCTCGTAGAGCAACACCGCCAGCTCGAGCCGCTCCGCGCTGGAGCCCGCGTTCTCGCCCAGGGGTAGCGTGAGCATGATCGGTTTGCCTTGAACCGTGACGACATCCGATGCGCGTCGCCTGGCGTCATCCAGAAGACGACCGGGCTGGAGCTCAAGTTCTTCGGCGGTGAGGGTGGTCATGTCGGGCTCCCGGTGGGGGTGATGCGGAACAGGGCCTAGATTAGCCGACCGAGCGCACCAGCA
>JAYSVE010000034.1:0-2420 GCA_043718725.1 Methylibium sp. | reverse complement strand
CCAACTGTTGGTCGTAAATGCTCATGCTCGTGTGCTCCGTGGACCGCCGATGTTACGCGCCGGCTCCTATACTTTGCCGAGCCACAAGGGCGCGACGCGACCCCGGCCCGCGGCCACCACCGAGGACGACCATGACCGAAAAGAAATGGCGCAAACGCACATTGGGCACCCGCTTGCTCGCCCCCGAGACCCTGATGATGGGCTTCGGCTACGACCCGATGCTGTCCGAAGGTTCGTTGAAGCCGCCGCAGTTCCAGACCTCGACCTTTGTGTTCCGCTCGGCCGAGGACGGCAAGCGATTCTTCGCGACGATGCAAGGCCGGCGCAAGCTCGGGCCCGACGAGGAGCCCGGCCTCGTCTATTCGCGCTTCAACAACCCCAATCTCGAGGTGCTCGAAGACCGCCTGGCCTTGTGGGACGCGGCCGAGGCGAGTCTGGCCTTCGCCTCGGGCATGGCCGCGATCTCGACCTGCCTGTGGGCCTACCTGCGCCCCGGCGACGTGGTGCTGCAAAGCCAGCCGATCTACGGTGGCACCGAGACGCTGATCCAGTCGATCCTGCCCGAGTTCGGCGTCAGGCAGGTCGGCTTCGAGGTCGAGGGCGGAACCGCCGCGATGCACGCCGCTGCCGAGGCGGCCCAGGTGGCCGGCCGGGTCGCGGCGATCTACCTTGAGACGCCCGCCAACCCCACCAACGGGCTGGTCGACATCGCCGCGGCGCGGCGCCTGTCGGACGCGCTGGCCGTGGACGGCAAACGCCCGCCGGTGATCGTCGACAACACCATGCTCGGGCCGATCTACTGCAAGCCGCTGGAGCATGGCGCCGACATCGTCGTTACCTCGCTGACCAAGTACGTGGGCGGCCATTCCGACCTGATCGGCGGCGGCGCCAGCGGCGCGAAGGCGATGCTCGCACCGGTGCGCCGCATGCGCTCGACCCTGGGCACGATGTGCGACCCGCACACCGCGTGGCTGCTGATGCGCTCACTTGAAACGCTCAAGCTGCGCATGGCCGCGGGGGCCGCGGGGGCGTTGCGGGTCGCTGCCTTCCTGCGCGACCACCCCAAGATCGACAACGTCTGGTACCTCGACTTCCTGCCCGCCGGCCACGCCGACCGGGCCTTGCACGAACGGCAGAACAAGAGCGCCGGCTCGACCTTCTCGTTCGAGGTCAAGGGGGGTGAAGCGGCCGCGTTCGCGTTGCTCGACAGGCTTGAGGTCATCAAGCTCGCGGTCAGCCTGGGGGGCACCGAAACGCTCGCGTCGCACCCGGCCTCGACCACCCATTCGGCGATGCCGCCCGAGCAGTTGAAACGCTTCTCGATCACGCCGGCGCTGATCCGCATCTCGATCGGCGTCGAAGACCCGGACGACCTGATCGCCGACCTGGAGCAGGCGCTGGTGGGGGTCTAGAAGGAGTTCCAGATTCACGTCCGACGGTCGAACGATCAACGTGCATCGGCCAGCCGTCCCGGCTTAGGGCCAAGGTGCGCCGGCGACGCCGGCGGAGGCTTGGGCTCATGGCACTCGACCTGTCGCGTGCCGAGGGGCTACGCGCTGGCCGCGCCAAGCGCCTGGTCGATGTCCCACAGGATGTCGTCGATGTGCTCGATGCCCACCGACATGCGCACCATGTCGGGCAGCACACCGGCGGCGAGTTGCTGGGCATCGTCGAGCTGACGGTGCGTGGTGGAAGCGGGGTGGATGATCAGCGTGCGCGTGTCGCCGATATTGGCCAGGTGGCTCATGAATTGCGCCGCTTCGATGAATTTCACGCCGGCCGCGAGCCCACCCCCGGCGCCGGCCGATCGTGGCTTGACCCCGAAGGCCAGCAGCCCTGAGGCGCCCGGCGCGCCATCCACCGCGCGAAACTGTTTGTCCGCCAGCGCGTGCTGCGGGTGGTCCGGCAAGCCGGGGTAGCTGACCCAGCTCACCCGCGGGTGGGCGCGCAGGAACTCGGCGACCCGGCGCGCATTGCGGCAATGGCGCTCCATCCGCAAATGCAGCGTCTCCACGCCTTGCAGGATTTGCCAGGCGCTCATCGGCGACAACGCGGCGCCGTAGACCCGCAGCGTTTCCATGCGCGCGCGCATGGTGAAGCCGAAGTCGCCGAAGGTCTCGAAGAACTTCACGCCATGGTAGCCGGGCGATGGCTCGGTCATGCCGGGGAACTTGCCGTTGTCCCAGGGGAAGGTGCCGCTTTCGACCATCACGCCGCCCAGCGTCGTGCCATGGCCGGCCAGGTACTTGGTGGCCGAGTGAACGACGATGTCGGCGCCGAAGCGGATCGGGTTGCACAAGAACGGCGACGGCACCGTGTTGTCGACGATCAACGGCACGCCCTGCGCATGGGCCACGGCCGCGACGGCTTCGATGTCCAGCACCTGAAGGCTGGGGTTGCCCAGGCTTTCGGCGAAGACC
>JAYSVE010000330.1:0-10530 GCA_043718725.1 Methylibium sp. | reverse complement strand
CAAGACCGACCCGGCCACCTACGCCCTGGGCCCGGCGGCGCTGGGCTTGCCGGCGGCACAGATCCTGTTCGTCTCCAGCAACGGCTGGGACGCCATCGGCGCCACCTGGTTCGGCTACACCACGTTGTGGGTCAACCGCGCGGGTTTGCCTTTGGAGCAGCTCGACACGCTGCCCACGCGCACCGGCAGCAGCCTGCGCGATGTGCTCGATTTCTTTGCCTCCCCGTTTGTCACCCCATCAGGAAGTTCAGCCCCATGACCGCACGCACCGCCCTCTTCGGCCTTCAGGTGGCCACCGTCCTGAAAGACTTCGTCGATCAGGCGGTGCTGCCCGGCACCGGCATCGAGGCGGGTGATTTCTGGAAGGGCGTGGCCGACATCGTTCACGACCTGGCGCCGAAAAACGCCGCGCTGTTGGCCGAGCGCGACCGGCTCCAGACCGCGCTCGATGCCTGGCACAAGGCCAACCCGGGCCCGATTGCCAACCGCGCCCGGTACCGCGCGTTCCTGCAAAAAATCGGCTACCTCGTGCCCGTGCCGGCCCAGGTGCGCGCGACGACGAAGAACGTTGACGCCGAGCTGGCGCTGCAAGCCGGCGCACAACTGGTGGTGCCGATCACCAATGCGCGCTACGCCCTGAACGCCGCCAACGCGCGCTGGGGCTCGCTCTACGACGCGCTGTACGGCACGGATGTCATTCCCGAGGCGGCCGGTGCCGAGAAGGGGACCGGCTACAACCCGGTGCGTGGCGCCCAGGTCATCGTCTATGCGCGCCACGTGCTGGACCGTACCGCGCCGCTCAGGAAGGGCTCGCACACGGCCTCGACCGGCTACCGCGTCGAAGCCGGCCAATTGCAGGTGTCGATGGCCGATGGCAGCGTCTCGGGCCTGGCCCGGCCGGCCCAGTTCGTCGGCTACCAGGGCGACGCGGCGGCGCCGACTTCGGTCTTGCTGGTGCACCACGGGCTGCACCTGGACATCCGCATCGACCGCGCCACGCCGATCGGCCAGGACGACGCCGCCGGTGTGTCCGACCTGGTGCTCGAGTCCGCGCTGTCCACCATTCTCGACCTCGAAGACTCGGTCGCGGTGGTCGATGCCGACGACAAGGTGCAGGCTTACGCCAACTGGCTGGGCATCCTCAAGGGCACGCTGACCGAGCAGGTCGCCAAGGGCGGCAAGACCTTCACGCGCGGCCTCAACCCGGACCGCCAGTACACCGCGCCGGGCGGCGGCAGGCTGGCGCTGCACGGGCGCTCGCTGCTGTTCGTGCGCAACGTCGGCCACCTGATGAGCAACCCGGCGATCCTGTGGGGCCCGGTCGAGGCGCCCCGGGAGATCCCCGAAGGCATCCTCGACGCCGTCGTCACCACCACGATCGCGCTGCACGACCTGAAAGGCCTGGCCATCGATGCCATCCGCAACAGCCGCAGCGGCTCGGTCTACATCGTCAAGCCCAAGATGCACGGGCCGGCCGAAGTGGCCTTCGCCGCCGAATTGTTCGGCCGGATCGAAAAGCTGCTGGGCTTGCCCGACAGCACGGTCAAGCTCGGCATCATGGACGAGGAGCGCCGCACCAGCGTCAACCTGAAGGCCTGCATCGCCGCCGCGGCGAGCCGCGTGGCCTTCATCAACACCGGCTTCCTGGACCGCACCGGCGACGAAATGCACACTGCCATGCACGCCGGACCGATGTTCCGCAAGGGCGACATGAAAGCCAGCGCCTGGATCCAGGCCTACGAGCGCAACAACGTGCGCGTCGGCCTGCAATGCGGCCTGCGCGGCAAGGCGCAAATCGGCAAGGGCATGTGGGCCATGCCCGACCTGATGGCGGCGATGCTGCAGCAAAAGATCGCCCACCCGCGCGCCGGCGCCAACACCGCCTGGGTGCCCAGCCCCACCGCCGCGACGCTGCATGCGCTGCACTACCACCAGGTGGATGTGTTCGCGGTGCAAAAGGCGCTCGAGAAGGCCGAGGCCCAGGCCGACCCTTTGCTCGAAAGCGCCGCGCTGCTGAACGGGCTGTTGACGGTCCCCGTGGTCAAGACGCCCAAGTGGTCCGAGGCCGAGCGCCAGCAGGAGCTGGACAACAACGCCCAGGGCATCCTGGGCTACGTGGTGCGCTGGATCGACCAGGGCGTGGGCTGCTCCAAGGTGCCCGACATTCACAACGTCGGCCTGATGGAAGACCGCGCCACCTTGCGCATCAGCAGCCAGCACATCGCCAACTGGCTGCTGCACGGTGTGGTCAGCCAGGCTCAGGTGCGCGCCACCTTCAGGCGCATGGCCAAGGTCGTTGACCAACAGAACGCGGGCGACCCGCTCTACCGGCCGATGGCCGGCAACTTCGACACCTCGGCGGCCTTCCAGGCGGCGAGCGACCTGGTGTTCAAGGGCCTGGCCCAACCCAGCGGCTACACCGAGCCGCTGCTGCACGCGTGGCGCTTGAAGGTGAAGGCGACGGGCTGAGGTCAAGCTCCCGCGGCCCGCGGCAACATCCGCCGCAAAGCCTCAAAAACAACGCCGACGGCTCGCGCTTACCCAGGATCTGCGCGGCCACGCGGGTCGCCAGCGTCGGGTTCACATGCGCCAGCGGCCGGCCAGCACCGGGTGCATGCGGCCGCGCTCCAGGCAGTACAGGTCGTCATCGGCGTGGGCGATCCGGGCCCCAGTGACGATCACGCCGTGGTTGGCCAGGAAGGCGACGTCCTTTCCAAGCATCGACGGCGCTGTGGATCATCACGCTGTTCGCCAGCGTCGGGCGCGTCGGGTTGGGGCCGGTCCTGCAGTCGCTGAACCTGGGCGCAATGCGCGGCCTGGCCAGCGCGTTGGTCCCGCAGGGCGCCAGCGCCATCGGCTTCCTGCGCCAGATCGGGGGCGCTGTCGGCGGGAGCCTGGCCGGCAGCGTGCTCGGGTGGCGCCTGCAGGCCCAACCGGCCGACCGGCTGCGGGCCTTGCATGAAACCTTGGTGATGCCGGGGCTGATCACGGCCTTGGCAAGGGTGGCCGCGTGGCGCAGGGTCGCGCCGCCTTCGGGCCGATGAATGCCGGCTCCTAGAATCAATCGCGCCAGACGCACCAGTCCCGATGAACCTCGACCTTGAACTCCTTCCCGCCGATTGCGACGTGCTCGTCATCGGCGCCGGCCCGGCCGGCAGCGCCGCGGCGTTGACGCTGGCGCGCTCCGGCCTGCAGGTCGTGCTGGTCGACCAGCAGGCGTTTCCGCGCGACAAGGTGTGTGGTGACGGGCTGATCCCCGACGCGCACAACGCGCTGCGCAAGCTCGGGGTGCTGGAGGCGGTGATGGCGCAGGCGCAGTCGGCCAGCCATGTCGGCTGCATCGGTCCTCGCGGGGGTCGCGTCGACGTGCCCGGCCTGCTGGCGGTTTTGCCACGCAAGCAGCTCGACGCCATCCTGTGCCGCGCCGCGGTCGCGGCCGGCGCGCGCATGTTCGCGCCGGTGCGGTTCCAGGCACCGGTCGAAGAAGGCGGGCGGGTCGTCGGCGCCACACTGGCGCACGCCGGCGCGACCCGCGACGTGCGCGCGCGCTGGGTGCTGCTCGCCACCGGTGCGGTGCCGCAGGCGCTGATGGCCGCCGCCATGTCCGAGCGCCACACACCCAGCGGCGTGGCGCTGCGCGGCTATGTCAAGAACGATGCGATGGTCGGGCGCATCGACAAGCTCGAGATCGTCTGGCACCGCGCGCTCACGCCCGGGTATGGGTGGATCTTCCCGTGCCCGGACGGCGTCTTCAACATCGGCGTCGGCATCGCCGACAGCCACGACCGGCGGCACGCCGGCAAGCTGACCAAGCGCGAAGCCAACCTGCGCCAGGTGATGCAAGACTTCACCCGCATCCACGCCCCCGCGCGCGCGCTGATGCAAGGCGGCACCTTGCTCGGCGCCATGAAGGGCGCGCCCTTGCGTTGCACGCTCGAAGGCGCGCGCTATACCCGGCCGGGGTTGATGGTCATCGGCGAGGCCGCCGGCAGCACCTATTCGTTCACCGGCGAAGGCATAGGCAAGGCGCTGGAGACCGGCATCCATGCCGCCGAAGCGGTCCTGGAGGGACGCGCGAAAGGCGCCACCGATGCACAGGTTCGCGCGGTCTACGAGGCCAACCTGCTGGCGCTCAAGCCGCGCTTCGACCTGTACCAGCGCGCCAACTTCGTCAACCGCCACCCCTGGCTGGCCGACCTGCTGATCTGGCGCGCCCAGCGCAGCGCCCGGCTGGTGCGGCGCATGAGCGGCGTGCTCAACGAGACCAGCAACCCGGGCCACCTGGTGACGGTCCGCGGACTGGTGCGCCTGTTCACCGAATAGCGCTAGCCACCCATGTGCCAGTTGCTTGGCCTGAACGCCAACACGCCGACCGACGTGGTGTTCAGCTTCACCGGGTTTGCGACCCGCGCCGAGGAGCACAAGGACGGCTTCGGCATCGCCTTCTTCGAAGGCGCGGGCGTGCGCCTGTTCGTCGACGCCCAGAGCGCGCGCACCTCGCCGGTGGCCGAGATGGTGCGGCGCTATCCGATCCGCAGCGAGAACATCGTCGCCCACATCCGCAAGGCCACGCAGGGCCGGGTGGCGCTGGAGAACACCCACCCCTTCGTGCGCGAGCTGTGGGGGCGCTACTGGGTGTTCGCCCACAACGGCGACCTGAAGGACTTTCACCCGCGGCTGCACGGCGCGTTTCGCCCTGTCGGCGGCACCGACAGTGAACGCGCTTTTTGCTGGCTCATGCAGGAGCTGGCCAAGGCGCATGCCAGCGTGCCGTCGATTGAGGAACTCAGCGCCACGCTGCGCGAACTGGCGCCGCAGGTGGCGCGGCACGGCAGCTTCAACTTCTTGCTCAGCAACGGCCAGGCGCTGTGGGCCCATGCTTCGACGCAGCTGTACTCGTTGCTGCGCAGCGCTCCCTTTGGCCGCGCGCAGCTCAACGACGACGACATCAGCGTCGACTTCGCCGACGCGACCTCGCCGGCCGACCGGGTCGCCGTGGTCGCCACCGAGCCGCTGACGCGCAACGAGGACTGGACCGCCTTGCGGCCCGGCGAGTTGCGCGTCTTTGTGAACGGCGTTGCGCTGGACGCGGGCTGACGCGGGGAGCCTGGCGGGCGCCGGGCGCGTGCCTTCGGTGTCGGCCGCGTTGGCCGAAACGGACAATCCTGCGACACTTCGCAACCGTCGAAACAGCCTTTCCACGCCGCCCCGCCGCAGCGTGCGCCCCAAGCCCATGATCAAGCCCGCCACCCCCACGCCCCGCTTCGACACCTTCTACAAACACGATGCGCTGACCGAATTGCTGTTCGCCTACGCCGGTGCGCACCCGACGCTGGTGGCCGTGGAATCCATCGGCAAGAGCTTCGAGGGGCGCGACATCTGGGTCGCGACGGTCACCAACAGCGCCACCGCGGCGGCCGCCGACAAGCCCGCGTTCTGGGCCGATGGCAACATCCACGCCGCCGAGCTGACGGCCAGCGCGGCGGTGCTGTTCTACCTGCACCGGCTGGTCGGCGGCTACGGCACCGACACGGAGGATGGGCGGCGCATCACCCACTTGCTCGACACCCGCGTGGTCTACCTGTGCCCGCGCCTGAACCCCGATGGCGCCGAGCTGGCCTTGGCCGACAAGCCGCGCCACATCCGCTCCAGCACACGGCGCTATCCGTTCGAAGAAGCGCCTGTCGATGGCCTGACGGTGGAAGACGTCGACGGCGATGGCCGCGTGCTGTTCATGCGCCTCCCCGACCCCCACGGCGGCTACAAGAAATACCCCGCCGACCCACGCCTGATGGTGGCCCGCCAGCCGGGTGAATTCGGTGGCGAGTACTTCCGTGTCATGCCCGAAGGCACCTTGAAGAATTTCGACGGCCTGGCCGTGCGCGTCAACCCGGACCCGGAAGGCCTGGACCTGAACCGCAATTTCCCGGCCCAGTGGCGCCAGGAACACGAGCAGGTCGGCGCCGGCCCCTACCCGGCCAGCGAGCCCGAAGTGCGCGCCATGGTCGACTTCATCCTGAAGCACCCCAACATCGGCGCGGCGATCAGCTTTCACACCCACAGTGGCGTGATCCTGCGGCCCATGGGCACGCAGGCCGACGACGACATGATCCCCGAGGACCTGTGGTCGTACCAGCGCTTCAGCGAGATCGGCACCAAGCTGAGCGGGTACCCGGCCATCAGCATGTGGCACGACTTCAAGTACCACCCCAAGGACATCGTCACGGGCACCCAGGACTGGATGTACGAGCACCTCGGAGCGCTGTTCTGGGTGGTCGAACTCTGGTCGCCCAACCGGGAGGCCGGCATCACCGACTACAAGTGGATCGACTGGTACCGCGAGCACCCGGTGGAAGACGACCTGAAGCTGCTCAAGTGGAGCGACGAACACTGCGCCGGCCAGGCGCACCTGGACTGGAAGCCGTTCCAGCACCCGCAACTCGGCGCGGTCGAGATCGGCGGCTGGGACAAGATGAACTTCTGGCGCAACCCGCCGCCCCACCTGCGCGAGCGCGAGGTTGAGCGCTTTCCGGCCTGGATGACGCAGATCGCGCTGTCCCTGCCCAGGCTCGAACTGGTGCGCACCGAGGTTCGCGCCCTGGGGCCGGACACCTGGCGGGTGCGCATCGTGGTGGCCAACAGCGGCTGGCTGCCGGCCTATGTCACCAAACGCGCACTGGCCCGCAAGGCGGTGCGCGGCGTGATGTTCGAGATCTACCTGCCCGAAGGCGACACGTCGGTGTCGCTGGTGAGTGGCAAGTCGCGCGTCGAAGGCCCGCAACTGGAGGGCCATGCGCCGAAGAATTCTCTCCATGCGTTCCTGCCCAACCGCGAACTCAGCGCCGACCGGGCGGTGAACGAGTGGGTCGTGCGGGCGCCCAAGGGCACCCATTTGGCGATCACGGCGCGCGCCGATCGGGCCGGCGCGGTTCGCACCGAGGTCAGCCTGGACTGACCGGCCCCCCCGAGGCCGCCCGCGGCTGAACCGCTGGCGGCGCGATCAAAAACGAACCCGCAGCCCGGCGGCCAGCGTGTTGCCCGCGGCCAGGCCGGTCGCCTTGTCGTTCATGAGGACGCCGTAGACATCGGTGCTCTTGGACAGAGGGTGGTCGTAGCCGACCGACAGCGTCTGGCGCGTCAAGATCACCGGCTGGCTGGTCCGGGCATTGCCGTACGACGCCAGCAGCCTGCCGCCACCGAGGGGCGCCGAGACACCGAATTGCAGCAGCCGCGTCTTCACGTCGGCCGTGGCGTCGGACTTGAGCGCGCCGACCTGGGCAAACAGCTTGACCACGCCGAGGTCGTAAGACCCGGCGACCTGGAAGGCGTTTTGTTTCGCGAACCCGGCCGGCGCCGCCAGCACGCCGTTCTTGACACGCTGCCAGGCCACGCCGGCCCCGAACGGCCCGACCCAGTAGAGCGCACTCGCCCCGAGGTTCTTGCCGCGGCCGGCGCCTTCGCTCAGGTTGGCCATCAGGTTCACGCTGAGGCCGTCGGACGCCGGGCTGGTGTAGGCCATGCTGTTGTTCCACACCGTGTCGGCCGCGATCGCGCCCAGGAAATGGTGGCGGATGGCGGGTGAAAAGCCGAAGGAATCGCCGAACGGGTTGAACAGCGATGTCGTCGCGAACAGCGGCGTGGCATTGCGGCCCAGGCGGGTCTGGCCGAACTCGCCTTGCAAGCTGAAGTAGGCGTTGCGGCCCCAGAAGGCCTCGCCATCGAATCGGCCGATGGCGCCCGCGTCCAGGCGCAGGGCGTGCTCGATCGCAAAGTTTGCGCGGACCCCGCCACTCAGGTCTTCACTGCCCTTGATCCCGAGAAAAGGGGTGCTCATCAAACCGCTGTCGGCGCGCCAGACCTTGGCCGCGCCGGGGCCCTGGAACCGGCCCGCGGACATGTCCATCAGGCCGTAAACCGAGACGCCGGACTGCGCCTGAGCGCCGGCCATCAAGCCCAGGCCAAGGGCCGCGGCGGCGGCGGTGGAAGTCGTTCGTTTCATGAAGAGCGCTCCTGCGGTGAGTTTCGGTGGGCCGGTCTCGGCGGTGCGGCGGGCCGGCGGCGCGGACGCGGACGGTGGCGTCAGGCCATTGTCCTGGGCCGCGGGTCAGGGTTCAGCCGGCGCACCGGGCGTGGTTCAGTTCGGCGCGTGCCGTCAGCGCGGCCTGGCGCGCCGCCGCGGCGAAGCCGGCGTCCGCGCCGGCAAACAGGATGGCCCGCGACGAGTTGACGATGATGGGCCCGGTCGTCAAGCCGCCTTGCGCCCGCCAACCCGCCTTCACCGTCGCCGCGGCGTCACCGCCCTGCGCGCCGATGCCCGGGATCAGCAGGGGCAGCGTCGGCGCGATCTCGCGCACCCGGGCAATCTCCAGCGGGTAGGTCGCCCCCACGACCAGGGCGATCTGGCCGGTCTGGTTCCAGTGGTCGTTGGCGAGCCGGGCGATGTGCTCGTACAGCAGGTCGCCGCCCCGCAGCCGTTGGGCCTGCAACTCCGAGCCGCCCGCGTTTGATGTGCGGCACAGCAGGATCAGGCCCTTGCCGTCGTAGCGCATGTACGGTTCGATCGAATCCAGGCCCTGAAATGGCGACAGCGTGACGGCATCGGCCTGGTAGCGCTCGAACGCTTCGCGCGCGTACTGCTCGGCGGTTTGCCCGATGTCGCCGCGCTTGGCGTCCAGGATCACCGGCACCTCGGGGGCCACCCGGTGGATGTGTGCGATCAGCCGCTCCAGCGCGTCTTCGGCCCGGTTCGCCGAGAAGTACGCGATCTGCGGCTTGAAGGCGATCACCAGGTCATGGGTGGCGTCGACGATGGCGCTGCAGAAGTCGAAGATGCGGCCGGCATCGCCCCGCCAGCCGCCCGGAAACCTGGCCGGATCGGGGTCCAGGCCGACGCACAGCAGCGAGTCGTTGCGGCGCTCGGCCTGCTCGAGCATCGCGGTGAATTTCATGCGCCGCCCCCGCCCTGGCGGCGCGCCAGGGTTGCCGCTTTGCCGGTGTAGCCGGCCGGCGTCATGGCCAGCAGGCGCAGGCGTTCGGCCGGCGGGACTTCCAGCGTCGCGATGAAGGCCTGGATCGCTTCGCGCGTGATGCTCTTGCCGCGCGTCAGGGCCTTCAGGCGTTCGTAGGGGTTGGCCAGCTTGTAGCGCCGCATGACGGTCTGGATCGGTTCGGCCAGCACCTCCCAGGCATCGTCGAGGTCGGCGGCGAGCGCCGCGGGATTGACTTCGAGCTTGTCCAGCCCACGCAGCAGCGAGTCGTAGCCCAGCAGCGTGTAGCCCAGCGCCACGCCCATGTTGCGCAGCACCGTGCTGTCGGTCAGGTCGCGCTGGAAGCGGCTGATCGGCAGCTTCTGGCTCAGGTGCGTCAGCAGCGCGCTGGCCAGGCCGAAGTTGCCCTCGGCGTTTTCGAAGTCGATTGGGTTGACCTTGTTCGGCATGGTGCTGGAGCCGATCTCGCCGTCCCGCAGCCGCTGCTTGAAGTAGCCCAGGCTCACATAGCCCCAGACATCGCGCGACCAGTCGAGCAGGACCGTATTGCCCCGCGTGACCGCGTCAAACAGCTCGGCCATGCAATCGTGCGGTTCGATCTGGATGGTGTAGGGGTTGAATGCCAGCCCGAGTTGCTGTTCGACCACCTTGCGCGCGAAGGCCTCCCAGTCGAAGTCCGGGTAGGCCGCCAGGTGGGCGTTGTAGTTGCCGACCGCGCCGTTCATCTTGGCCAACAGCTTGACGCCGCCGATGCGCGCGCGCGCATGCACCAGCCGGGCCGCGACGTTGGCGACTTCCTTGCCCAGGGTCGTCGGGCTGGCGGTCTGGCCATGGGTGCGGCTGAGCATGGGCACATCGGCCAGCGCCAGCGCCATGGCGTTCATGCGCGCGATGATGCGGTCCAGCGCCGGCAGCAGCACGTCCTGGCGCGCGGCCTGCAGCATCAGGCCGTGGCTGGTGTTGTTGATGTCCTCGCTGGTGCAGGCGAAGTGCACGAACTCGGCCGCCGCCACCAGCTCGGGGTGGTCGGCAAAGGAGTCCTTGAGCCAGTACTCCACCGCCTTGACATCGTGGTTGGTGGTGCGCTCGATGTCCTTGATGGCCTGGGCGTCGGACGCCGAGAAGTCGCGCACCAGCGCGCGCAACCATTCACGCGCCTTCGCGCTCAGCGGCCGGAATTCCTCGAAGCCCGCATCCGACAAGGCCACGAACCATTCGACCTCGACCTGCACGCGGCGCTGCATCAGGCCGAACTCGGACAACAACGGACGCAACGCCGCCACCTTGGCAGCATAGCGGCCGTCCAGCGGCGACAAGGCAAACAGCGGAGACGGATTCATGCGGGGGACAGCGCGTGGGCTGCAGGCTCCTGAGACCGGACGAATTTTAGGGCTTGCCCGCAGGCGTCTGGGCGAAGGCGCGAAGGGGTCGCTGCGGCCTGCAATTAGTCCGAACTTTGGCGCCCTCCAAAACGTAAACCCCTGTCGCGCTTGAACTTTTTGTTCGCGGGGTGCGCGGCTACTGGGTACAAGCCGGGTTCAGG
>JAYSVE010000329.1:0-1891 GCA_043718725.1 Methylibium sp. | reverse complement strand
CCAGCACATGCACCAGCGGCCGCCACGGCGTGCCGTCGCTGGTCATGACAATCTTGCCGGTGGTCGCGGCAATGCCGCACAGGTTGTTCAGCACAATGTCAAAGCGCATGCGCGGCGAGGCGCCGTAGGCCGTGGCGTTGCGCAGGAAGGTGGGCGAGAAGTCGCTCGATGCCATTGCCATCACATCGCGTTCGACCAGCGTCTTGCACTTGGCGTAAGCCGTCTGCGGATTCGTCGGCGACAGCTCGGTCATCGGCTCGTCGCCGTTGGCCACGCCATAGACGCTGCAGGACGAGGTGTAAACAAAGCGCTTGGCGCCGGCGGCCTTGGCGAGTTCGGCCAGCCGGACCGAGGCCTGGTGGTTGATCTGGAAGGTCAGCTCGGGCACGTTTTCGCCCAGCGGGTCGTTGGACAGCTCGGCCAGGTGAACGACCGCGTCGATGCCCTCAAGGTCTGCCGCCTGGATGTTGCGGATATCGCGGTTGATGGTGCGCGGAAAGCCGGGCACCAGCTTGCCGTCGCTGAACAGCCAGCCGTCGCGGTAGTAGCCGGTGTCCAGTCCGACGATGTCATGGCCGCGTGCCTGGAGGAAAGGGGCGAGCAGGCAGCCGATATAGCCTTCGACGCCAGTGACGAGCAGTTTCATTTAGTTGACTCCTGAAGTGGTTTTTGAATGTTCGGGAAAAAAGCGCGCCATCTGTTCGCGCCAGAGCTGGTCGCACAAACGGTTTTGCGGCAGTTCGACATCGTCGAAGGTCAGCAGCGCGTCCTTGGGTACGTCGCGCTTCAGGGTGCAGCCTTCGGCCAGGCCGATGGGCAGCAGGTTCTCGGCCCGGGCGATATTGGCGTTTTCAGCCAGGCCGTAGGTCATGTAGCCGCCCAGGCCGTCGATGCACTCGCCCGCCTTCAGGTCGATCTTGGCGGTGGCCAGCACCTCGACGCAGGGCGCGCCCAGCGGGGCCAGCGCCGCGTCCTGGAACAGCACGGCCCGCGCGACGGTGTTGGGCACCTCGAAATGGCACAGGTGGTAGGGCGTGTAGAAGCAGTACAGCGGTCCGTTGCCCAGCTTGTAGAGCGACAAATAATGCTTTTGCTGCGGATGGTCGTGCGTGCCCAGCACGAACACGCCGGGGCCGGGCATGGCGCCCACCACATAGTCCACGATGCCCGGGCCTTCGAGCATGGCTTCGAGCGGGTAACGCTCCCCGACCTCCTGAATCGGCGTGCCGTTGGGCACCGTCGGGCCGAACATGCCGCGCTGGCCGACCCGCATGCCGGTGCCGTTGGCAACGATGGCGTTTTCAAATGAAATTTTGGTGCCGTCGGCAAACGACGTGACCATGGCCGGGTTTTGTCCCCACTGCCGGGCAAAGCCTTCCTGCGTGGTCGGGTTGCGGTAGGGGTCGTGCAGGCCCTTGATGTTGCCGCACATCACCGGCTTGACGCCGATGCCGCGAACAAAACGGTACAAATTCATCATCACGCCGGGCTGGTCGCCGTCGGCGGTGGTCAGCACCACGCCGGCGCGGTCCGCGTAGGTTTTCAGAATCGGGCCGATGGTGCCGTCGATTTCGGCATTCATCAGCACCACATGTTTGCGGTGGGCCACGGCTTCAAGCGTCACGCGGGCGGCATGCTCGATGGTGCCGGTCACTTCGATGATCGCGTCGATGCCGGCAGCGCGGCACAGCAGCATCGCGTCTTCGGTGATGGCCGGCACGCCGGATTCGATGGCGAGTTCAAGCTGCATGACGGTTTCCACCACGCGAACGCCCGACACATCGGCCTCGCGGTAGGCGCGCCGGGCGCCTTCGAGCGTGCGGTTGGCAATGGCGGCCACACGCATGCCGGGCACCGACAGGGCAATCTGCAGCGCCACGCCGCGCGCCAT
>JAYSVE010000328.1:0-1891 GCA_043718725.1 Methylibium sp. | reverse complement strand
CGGCCACGTAGTGCAGCGCCTCGATCAACTGGGCGCGCCGCCCCTGCCCGTTCATGCTGCCGCTGGTGTCGAGCACAAAGGTCGACGCGATCGGGCGGCGGAATTCGTTGAGGTAGGCGTCGATCAACCCGTCGGCCAACGCGCGGTCGGGTGAGAACGGCAGTTCGACGCGCATGGCGCCGCTGGGGAACAAATCGCCCAGGCTGGCGGCCAACTCCGCGTTGATCGGGCGACGCAAGGTCTGGCGCGCCAGCCAGGTCTGCGCCTCGGGGCCCTTGAGATACGCGACCACCTTTTGATAGTCGGCACGCCGGTCCTCGGCCAGCAACATCAGCGGGTAGTCGGCCGTCGACACGCCCTCGTGCGGGTACACCAGCGTGAGCTTCTCGCGCAGCTTGCCGCTGTTGTTCAGGCTCAGCAGCCAGCTTTCGTAGTTGATGAAGGCGTTGACCTTGCTGCCCTGTTGTTCGATGAACTTCTCGGACAGGTAGGTCGAGTTGTCGCCCGGCAGCTTGTAGCCCTTCAGGAAGCCGGCGATGGCACCGCGGTCAACGTCGGCCGCGCTCAACGCGTCGGCCTTGTTGCTGGCGGCGGCCACCACGGCCATCAGCGCCATGAAGCCCTGGTTCGAGGTGGCGGGGTTGGACAGCGCGTAGCTCAGTTTGCCGTCGCGCGAGGCCTGGGTGATGGTTTTCCAGTCGACCTTGGCGGCAATCATTGGGTCGTCCCAGCCGAGTTTTTTGGCGACCGATTCGCTCACCCCCACCACGATGGGCGACAGCATGATCTTTTCCTGCAGCTTGACGCGGCCCTGGCCTTGCGGGTCGCTGAGCAAATATTTGGCGTTGGCGAACCACGCGGCGTGCGCGTCGGTCTTGCCGGTGAGCACGCTCTCGGTGCTCTCCATCGTGCCGCCAAAGCTGAACTTGAGCTTGACGCCGGTGGCCTTGGCGACCATCTCTTCCAGCGGCTGGGCGTCGCGCAGGTCGCTGGTGGCCAGCACCTTGAAGAGTGCCGCTTCCACCGCGGCCGGCTTGGGCGAGGCCGGCTCCTCCTTCTTGCCGCAGGCCGACAGCAGCAGCAGCGTCACCAGAGTCGCGACCTTCAGGCCATGCGTCATTGCGTCATCTCCCTCGACACGACATCGATCATCTCGGCCATGATCTCGAACGACGGCGGGTCGATCACCTGCGTGAGCCGCTCCTCGACCGCCAGCCCGGTGGCTTTGACGGCCTGCATGAACACCCCGGTGTCGGCGATCCTGAAGCCGTATTCCACGCCGATGCGCTGCAGTTCGGCGTGGCTGCCCAGCAAGTCACCCAACGCCCTGGCCCGCTCGCTCAAGGCCACGAACACCACCTTGTTGACGATGGTGGGCTGGGGGTAGATCAGCACCATGTCGGGCTGCACTCGTTTGGCCAGCGCAAACTGCACCATCTGGTTTTCGTAGATGAAGGCCAGCGGTGTCTTGCCGATGCCGATGGAGACGTAGTCGTCGAAGTTGCCATTGACGTAGTTCTCCTGGTAGCCCTGGCGCTTGAACAGCTCGGCCACCCTGGCGGCCACCGCCTGCGCGCTCGGCCGGTCGGTGACGATGTCGCCCTGCACCGCGTAGCTGGTGAGCGCCAGGTACATCGCCGCCGAGTTGCTGCGCCGCACGTCGGTGGTGCTGACCAGCACGCCGCGCGTCACGTCGTAGGCGGCAGACTCTTTCAGGTCTTTCCAGCGCTTGCGGGCCAGCATCAGCGCGCTGAGCTTGACCATGTCGACGCCGTAAATCCTGTCGCCCAGCGGCTTGGCCAGGCCGTTGGCAACGAGGATCTGCGCAATCGGCGTCCAGCTCGCCAGCACCATCGGCGTGTGGAACGGCGACGACTGCGCAACGCCGATG
>JAYSVE010000327.1:0-1892 GCA_043718725.1 Methylibium sp. | reverse complement strand
CGACGCGCCGGCCGCGCTGGTGGCGCTGGCGGCCAGGCTGCTGGCGGCACGCTACGCCGTCATCGTCTGGGAAGGCGCCGTCCTGCCGGCGCACGGGGCGCTGATCGTCGAAACCATCAACGCCATGGTCGGCACGCTCAATCGCAGCACCCGCGCCGCGGCCTTGCCGCTGGGCGGCGGCGATGGTGCGGCCACGGTGAACCAGGTGTTCGCCTGGCTGGGTGGCTTGCCGCTGCGCTCGCGCCTGGGGCCGGCCGGTCTGGAGCACGAACCGCTGCGCTTCGACGCCGCGGGCCTGCTGGCCGACGCCGCGGTGGATGCGTTGTTGTGGGTCGCGAGCTTCGGCACCGAGCCGTCGCCGCCGTCGCCGTTGCACCTGCCGCGGGTGGTGCTGGCGCATCCGGACACGCCGCTGCCGACAGGTCGCGGCGACGCGGTGTTCATTCCGGTGGCCACCCCCGGCATCGGTTCGGCCGGGCATCTGTTTCGCACCGACGGCGTGGTGTTGATGCCGCTGAGCGCGGTCTACGCCGACACGCTGCCGACGCTGGCCGACGTGGTCGGCCGGTTGACGCTTGGCGTGAAGGCGTTGCGCCAGCACCAAGAGGTGGCGAGTTGAGCACGATCCGACTTCGCGGTGGCCGCGTCATCGACCCGATGCACGGCATTGATTCGGAACGGCGCGACATCTGCGTTCGCGACGGCCGCATCGCGCTGATGGCGGCGCACGAACCGGTCGATCAGGACATCGACGCGAGCGGCTGCATCGTCATGGCCGGCGGCATCGACATGCACACCCACATCGGCGGCGGCAAGGTCAACCTGGCGCGCATGCTGCTGCCCGAAGACCACCGCGCCAACGGCAACCCCATCGCACCGCCCGAGAACGCCCTGGAGTTGGCGTCCTGCGGCGGCTGCACGCCCGGCACGCTGGCGATCGGCTACCGGTATGTGGAGATGGGCTACACGGCGGCCTTCGAGCCGGCCATGGTGGCGGCCAACGCGCGCCACGCGCACATGGAGATGGGCGACGTGCCCACCCTCGACCACGGTGCCTACGTGATGCTGGGCAACGACGAATTGTTCTTGCAGATGCTGGCCGAGCGAAGGGACTTCGCGCAACTGCGCGACTACATGGGCTGGACCCTGCACGCCAGCAAGGCGATGGGTGTGAAGGTGGTCAACCCCGGCGGCATCTCGGCCTTCAAGTTCAACCAGCGCAAGCTTGACGTCGACGAGAACCACGTCCACTGGCAGGTCACGCCGCGCCAGGTGGTGCACACGCTGGCGCGGGCCTTGCGCGAACTCGGTGTGCCGCACCCGCTGCACATCCACGGCAGCAATTTGGGCGTGGCGGGCAACATCGAGTCGACGCTGGACACGATCAAGGCGCTGGACGGCTTGCCCGGCCACCTGACGCACATCCAGTTCCACGCCTACGGCACCGAAGGACCAAGGAAGTTTTCGTCGGCCGCGCTGCAACTCGCCGAAGCGGTGAACGCCAACAAGAACATCAGCATCGACGTCGGCCAGATCATGTTCGGCCAGACGGTCACGGCCTCGGGCGACACGATGCGCCAGCATGCCAACGCGGGGCTGGCCAACCCGCGCAAGTGGATCGGCGCCGACATCGAATGCGACGCCGGCTGCGGCGTGCTGCCGTTTCGCTACCGCGAGCAGAGTTTCGTCAACGCGCTGCAATGGGCGATCGGACTGGAGATTTTTTTGCTGGTCGATGACCCCTGGCGCGTGGTGCTGACCACCGACCACCCGAACGGCGGCCCGTTCACCAGCTACCCACATCTGATCCGCTTGTTGATGGACCGATCGTTCCGCGAAGAGCAGCTTGCCAAACTGCACCCCGACGTGGCGGCGAACGCGGCGCTGAAGTC
>JAYSVE010000326.1:0-1892 GCA_043718725.1 Methylibium sp. | reverse complement strand
TGCCTGGTCTCTGACGGCGCCGCTGCAGTGGTGGTGATGAGTGCAAAACGCGCCGCGGCGATGCAGGTCAACAAGCCGGTGCCCATCCTCGGTTTCGGCCAGGGCCAGACCTCGTGGGACGTGGCGCTGCGAGCCGACCTGACAACCACGGCGGCCAAGGTCTCGGCGCAGACGGCCTTCACGATGGCCGGGCTGAAACCCAGCGACATTCACGTGGCGCAGATCTACGACTGCTTCACGATCTGCGTGCTGATGACGCTGGAGGACTACGGCTTCTGCGCCAAGGGCGAAGGCGGCCGCTTCGTCGAAGGCGGCCGCATTGAGCTGGGCGGCGAGCTGCCCATCAACACTTCCGGCGGCCTGCTGTCGGAAACCGGCATGCCCGGCATGCAACTCATCATCGAAGCCGTGCGCCAGATGCGCGGCGATTCAGTCAACCAGGTGGCGGGCGCCGGCAAGGTGATCGTCAGCAACCAGGGCGGCATCATGCACACGCATGCCACGCTGATCCTGGGCAACTGATGGAGCCTTCGATGGAAAAGCCAACAGGGAACAATGAGGACAGACGAATTGGCTCCGCTCCGGCTCCCTCTCCCTTTCAGGGAGAGGGTTGGGGGAGAAGCGGGGGTTTCGAGCCGCCTGCGGCGAGCCCGCTGAGCGATGCCGGCCTGAAGGCCGGCATGCGCACTGCAAGTGAGGGTCAATCGAGGCACTTGGAAAGGATGGCGACCCGAGCCTTACACCCTCACCCCAGCCCTCTCCCTCAAGGGAGAGGGAGCAAAACGAGGCCTGCATGCAAGAGATTCATTGCTCCGCGAGCGCCAAACCCTCACATGGGCCAAGGATGCCCATGACCGACGTGGCCACCCTCCCGCAGCCCGAGATCACCGATCTGACGCGGCCGTTCTGGGAACGGCTGAAGCAGGGCTTTCTCAGCTTCCAGCGTTGCACCGCCTGCGGCCACGCCTGGTTGCCGGCGCGCGAGCAGTGCCCGCAGTGCCTGGGGGACGCATCAACACGCGAAGACGCCACGGGCGGCGCGCGGCTCATCAGTTGGGTTGTTTACCGCACCGCTTTTCACCCGGCCTTCGAGGCCCGACTGCCCTACACCGTGGCGGTGGTTGAACTCGACGAGGGCCCGCGCCTGATCAGCAACGTGCTGGGTGACGCCGGCGCGCTGCGCATCGAGCAGCGCCTGGCGCTGGTGATCGAAGACGAGGCCGGCACGGCGGTGCCGCGCTTCAAACCGCAATGAAAGCCGCAGTGAAAGCCCGCCGATGAACGCAGCCACAGCAGCGCACTGGCCCGGCAAGGCCGCCGTCGTCAGCGGCGGCGCACGCGGCATGGGCGGCGCCACCGCATTGCAACTGCTGCATGAAGGCGCTGCCGTGCATGTGCTCGATGCGCTGCCCGCTGCCGACCCCGCCTGGGCCGCGCTGCACGCGGCTGCCGCCGGGGCGCAGGGGCAGCTGGTGGTGCACCACGGCGACGTCGCAACACCGGCCGCCTGGGAAGCACTGGCCGCAGCATTGAATGCGGGCGGCCTGCCGTTGGCCGGCCTCGTCAACAACGCCGGTATCACCGGCCCGCGCAACACCGTCACGCAGACCGTGCTGGCCGACTGGGAACGTGTGCTCGCCGTCAACCTGACCGGCGCCATGCTCGCGATGCGAACGCTAACGCCACTGATGCACGGTGGCGGCGCGGTCGTCAACATCTCGTCCACCGTGGGTATGACGGGTTACCACAACGCTGCCTACTGCGCCAGCAAATGGGCCTTGCGCGGGTTGACGCGAAGCGCAGCGATGGAGCTGGCGCCGCGCGGCGTGCGCGTGAACTGCGTCTGCCCCGGCGTCGTCGACACCGAACTCATTCACACCAGCCCGGCACTC
>JAYSVE010000325.1:0-1894 GCA_043718725.1 Methylibium sp. | reverse complement strand
GCGAAGGTGCGCCGCTGGCCTCTGCCCTGGCGGCCAAGAAGCGCTTTCCCGGCCTGCTGGCGATGTTCGCCCGGCTGGGCGAGCAGACCGGCCAGCTGCCGCAGATGCTGGACCGCGCCGCGCGCCAGCTCAACGGCGAAGTGCAGCGCCGGGCGATGGCGTTGGCCACCATCCTGGAGCCGCTGCTGATCGTGGTCATGGGCATGGTGGTGATGCTGATCGTGCTGGCGGTGCTGCTGCCGATCATTCAGCTCAATACCTGGGTGAAGTAGGGCCGACGGCACTGGGGGCGCGACAGGGCGCGGCACGCTGCGGCACGCTGCGGCACGCTGCGGCATGAGGCACCGCGGTAGCGCCGACGCCGCAGTGGAGACGCAGCCCCGTGGCGACGCGATGTCGGTCGGCGTGGGCCGGCGCAGCGCGGCAGCGTGCAGCGGGCAGCGACACTGCCGCTTGCTTCCACCCCGAGGGCGATCATGAGCGACCAGCCACACCCCGCCGCCAGCCTGCCGCTGAGCGGCGACGAGCAGCACCAACTGCACCTGCTGCGCGCCCACCGCCGCGCCCACCGGGAAAGAAGCCGCTGCAGCCGCTGCCGCCGGTCACGCCCGAGCACCTGAGCGCAGGCGCACCGACCTTCGGCCAACGCCTGGCCGACGGCGTGGCGTCGACCATCGGCTCCTGGCGCTTCATCCTGATCCAGAGCACGGCGATCGCGCTGTGGATCGCCGGCAACGTGTGGGTCGGCCAGGGCGCCTGGGACCCGTACCCGTTCATCCTGCTCAACTTGTTGCTGTCGTTCCAGGCGGCCTACACCGCACCGGCGATCATGATGAGCCAGAACCGGCTGTCCGAGCAGGACCGGCGCCATGCCGAGAGCGACTACGAGGTCAACATCAAGGCCGAGCTGGAAATCGAGCTGCTGCACCAGAAGGTCGACCTGCTCAAAGAGCGGGAATTGCTGGCCCTGACCCAGGCGGTGCAGGGCTTGTCGCGCCAGGTCGAGGCGCTGTCGCAGCAACTCGTGGCGCCGGCCGGGCAGCGCCGGCCTTAGCCCCAATACTGTTCAGATAAACCGTCATGAGTCACAATCCGCGCATCACGACTTCGATACGTGGACACGATGGCGAGAACGCGCAAGGCACTGCCAGAGAAGATTGACGTTGCGCATCTGATCAGCACCGGCGTGCTTGCCAGTGTCTGCCCTCGGGCACTGATCGATGAGGTTTTGGCCCAGACCGGCAAGGCGAGCCAGCGTGAGCGGCTGCTGCCGGCGCCGGCAGTTGTGTACTACGTCATGGCGCTGGCATTGTGGCGCGAAGCTCCGTTGGAAGAGGTTCTGCGCGTGGTGTGCGAGGGTTTGCAATGGCTCGGCGGCGGGGAGGCGGGCGCGGTACAGGCCAGCAAGTCGGCGATCTCTCAGGCGCGCACTCGGCTGGGCCCCGAGGTGATGAAGCAACTCGCCGATCGGGTGCTGCAGCCGATGGCGCGACGCGAGGCCCCCGGGGCGTGGTACCGGGGCTGGCGTCTGATGGCGGTGGACGGCAGTTGCATGGATGTGGCCGACGAAGCGGCCAACGCCGAGTTCTTCGGCTATCCGGCTGCGTCGCGGGGCCAGAGCGCGTTCCCGCAAGCGCGCGTGCTCGGCCTGGTCGAGTGCGGGACGCACGCAGTGGTGGCCGCGAGCATCGCGCCCTATGCCTTCAGCGAGGTGGCCATGGCCAGGCAATTGTTGCCGGCCAAGCTCACGGGCGACATGCTGGTCATGGCCGACCGTAACTTCTACAGCTTCAAGCTGTGGCAAGCGGCGTGCGCCAGCGGCGCCAAGCTGCTGTGGCGCGTCAAGTCCAATCTGGGCTTGCCGGTGGAGCAAGAGTTGGCTGATGGTTCGTAC